>JAOTZA010000328.1 GCA_029861655.1 Acidobacteriota bacterium
CTTTACGGACAGGATCGGCTTGCTCACCGAGACGCTTCGTTCGATACAAGACGAATCCGGACTGGCCTCGATCCGTCAACGCGAACAGTTCGACACCCTCAAGTTGATCGACGACGCCGACGACGCGTTTCAAGCACTGGGCTACGCCCGCCAGTACGCCGAGGAGCAGCTGAACTCGGTGGGTTACTCGGTGGATGCACTCGATCGCTTGATCGACAGCCTGGCGGGGCTTCCGGGTCGCAAGGCTCTGCTCCACGTATCGAGCGGTGTCCCGATGCTGGCGGGCGAGGAGATGTTTCACGCCGTCGCCGAGAAGTTCAGCCGCACGGACGTCTACAGCGAGATTCCACGCTACGACTCGAGCCGCGGCTTTGAGCGTGTCAGCCGGCGCGCCAACGCCAACCGCGTGGCGTTTCACACGCTGGACGCTGGCGGACTGCGCGGCTTTCGGTTCGGCGCCGCCGAGTATGGTGGCTTTGTGGACACCGACCTCCGCTCGACTCTCGATTCGGTGGTTCCCGAAAACCTCCAGTCGTCGCTGCGCTTGATGGCGATCGAGACCGGTGGCCGCGCCATCCTCAACCGCAACGAGATCCTGCCGGCCCTCATCGAGGTCTCGCGCGACTTCCGGTCCTTCTATTCCCTCGGTATCTCGGCAGCCGGTGCGGACAGCGGTCGGTACCATGAGATCAAGGTCAGACTAAAGGAACGGCCCAAAGGGGCTCGGCTGCGCCATCGCTCCGGCTACCGCAGCAAGGATATGCGCACCCGGATGCGGGAAAGCCTGCAGGCGGCGCTCTCCTATGCCCACCAGGACAACCCCCTCGATATCCAGCTTCGCTGGGGCCGCCTCGAACCCCACAACGAGAAGAACCTGTATGTCCTGCCACTCGAGATCCACGTGCCGATGCGTGATGTCGCTCTGCTGCCGATCTCGACCGAGCGCCACGAGGCGCGGCTCGAACTCTATGTCGGAGCGGTCGGCGAAGACGGCAAGTCCTCGGAAATCAACCAAGCCCCGCTCGGTCTACGGTTGGCCAACGAGCACGTGGAAGCGGCGCGGGCAGAATCGCTTCTGCACACCCACAAGCTGTTGCTGAAGAGAGGCCGACAGAAGGTCGGTGTGGCGATCCTCGATGTCTTTGGGGGTCAGTCCTCGATCGTCACCGAATTCATCGAAGTGGCTACGCAACCTGCAGACTAGAACCTACTCGATGTAGGCCAGCATCTCGCTGGCTGTTCCGGCCTCCGGATCGTCGGGGGCCAGTTCGATGAACTTCTGGAGCGCCGCCCTGGCTTCGGCGTTCTCGCCTCGCGAGAGGTGATCGAGACCGAGAAAATAATACGGCTTGGCCAGTTGCGGATCGACTGCCAGAGCCGCCTGCGCGAGAGAGACGGCCTTTGCCGCCTGTCCAGCGTTCCACTGCTCGGCAGCCTGCTCTGCCAGTTTGGAACCTCCAAACTCGGGGTCGACCGCCGCCAGCCGCGGCGCGATCTCAGCCAGCTCCGCGATGCGCCCGAGGGCTTCATAGGCGTTGAAGAGGACCCGTAAGGTGCGGACATCCTCGGAGCCCAGCGCCAGCGCCTTCTCGGCAGCCTCTGCCGAGGCCTCGAGGTTGCCTTTCTCGAGCTCGAGCGTGGCGACCGCGTGATGAGCGTCGGTGAGCGACGGATCGAGCTCGGCGGCGTGCCGAAAACTCGCCAGTGCGGTCTCGTGGTCTCCCGCCTGAAACGCCTGGCCTCCCTCGTTGTACAACCGAAGCGCCGAGGCCACGGCGTCTTCGGCGGCAGCCAGCGCGGCCTCCACCGCGTCGGCTTCGTCGTCGCGACCCAACGCTCGTAGGGCCTTGTACTTGACATCGAGCGCGTCGACGCTACTCGCCGACTTCGCGAGCGCGCGATCCGCGGCTTCGACCGCCGCCGCGTGCTCTCCCTGGTCCAGCAGCACCTGGCCGAGAGCGACGTGGGCCGGTGTCAACTCGGGATCGGACGCTATCGCCTCTTCGAGCTTCTGCTTGGCGGTCGGGAGATCGCCGGCCCGCTGTGCCGTGACCCCGGCGTTAAACGCCTCGATCGCCAGATTGGTCGACCCCGTGACCACGGAGGAGAGGTCCCCATGGCTCTCGACGACCCGGGTCACGGCTTTCTCCATGACCAACCTTTCTCTGACCTGATCCACGACCGAAGGCGAAATCGGCTGGGTGAAGCTCTGAAAACCGGGTTTTTCGAACAGAAAGTCAAAGAGATACTGACCGTGGGTCTTCTGGAACCGGATCTTGAACTCACCGTCCTTGTCTGTGGTCAAGGTCTTGCGAAACGAGGACAACTCACCTGAGGTGATGGTGATCTTGACGCCCGGAACTGGGTTGCCCTCGGCATCCACCACCTCGCCGCGAAGCAACCCGCTTTGGCCCCAGCTAGGTGCCGCCAGACAGGCGAAAAGTGCGGCAATCTTCAGGATCTGGCTCGTTCGGTGCATATAAGATCTCCACTCTTCCCATGAGAATTCCGTGCCATCGCAGCAGGTACTATACCGGCGCCGTCCATTGTCTCGATCCCCACAGTCCCTTAGATGAGGTCTCCATGATGATCGCAAACCGGCTTCTTCGACCCTTGCTCCCCGTCTTGACCCTCTTGTTTCTGGCGATGCTGCCCGCCACAGCCGCGCTCTACGCCCAGGACAGCCAGGCGCCTGCCGACGTCGCCACCACCGAGAGCCCGGAAGCCGCAAGCACCGAGAATCCCACCGGGTTCTTCACCGAGGTGCTCGACGTTCGGGTGATCAACGTCGAGGTCTTTGTCAGCGACCGCTCTGGCACCCCCGTGGCGGGTCTCGGACCCGAGGATTTCGAGCTCCGGGTCGACGGAGCCCCGATCGAGATCTCCAATTTCTACGCCGAGGCCGGGGGACGTGTTCGCCCGATCGTCGGCGCCGTCGAGCGGCCCGCGGACCCGTCTTTTCGGACCGTCGAGGAAGTCGCTGCCGAGACCCCGAGGCGTTCGCATGTCGTTGTGCTGCTGGATCACACCCGGCTGAGCTCCAACAATCGGAAACGGACCTTGAGGTCCCTGCGTGAAGCGGTGAGCAGCCTCGGTAAGGAAGACCTCGTCTCGGTAATAGGCATCGAGGGCTCGCTGATCTTCTACTCCGACTTTCTCTTCGACCGCCAAGCCATCGACCGGATCCTCGAAGACGCCACTCACAAAGCGGTCCAAAGCAACATCCACGAGACCGAGCGGCGCCTCATCTTTGGCGAGCTGACCCGGGGGCAGAGCGGCGGCATCCTGGCTCGGGAGTTCACCTCCGCCGAGTCGGGTCCGATCCTGACGCGGATCCAGGCCTACGCCGCCCAGGAGTACCAGCGTGGGGTGCGTTCGTTGCAACAGATCGAGCATGTAGTTTCGACCTTGGCCGGAGTGCCGGGACGCAAGATGTTGCTCTATGTGGCCGAGGGGATCCCCACCCGGCCCGGTGAAGGCCTCTATGTGGAGTGGCGCAACCGCTTTGGCGCGGGCAGCCCAAACGCCGAGGTTGGGGTTCGCCGCATTGACTTCAGCACCGACTATGTCCGCTCGGTAGGACGATTCGATCTCAATGCCAACATGCTGAACCTGGCTCGGGCGACCAACCGCGCCGGAGTGACGCTCTATTCAATCGACGCCGAGGGCAACCACGGCGGCATCATCCGCTCGGCGCTAACCGAACAG
>JAOTZA010000329.1 GCA_029861655.1 Acidobacteriota bacterium
GACCTCGGACGAGGCTCTTGCGCCTCCTTCTAGCCTGTTTTTCCTGCTCTCGGCGCGCCGCCATGGGCCGCTGATGATAGCAGCGGTCGCCTTCCGGACCCACCGAGGTTTTCAGGAAGCCCCTGGAGCGGCGGCTCAGATACTAAGATCCGGGACGCATGGCTGTTTCGCAAGGACGTGAGCTTCTGATCCTTTGGGCCGGCCGGCATCAGAGGTCCGAGTGGGAGGATCTCTGCGGCGACTATCGAGGGCGAGTTTCGCGCTCGGTCCCTGTCCGTGAGCGCTTTATCAAGTCCCGGGCGGCGGGCGACGGGCGGGCGAGGCTCGCCGCAGAGGGGCAGGCTCTCATGGCGGCGGTTCCCGATCCGGCTTGGGTGGTGGCTCTGGACAGGACCGGTCGTGGACGTTCGTCCGAGGAGCTGGCGGCATGGCTGGCTCGGCTGCGGGCCGACTGGCCTCACCCGGTGGCGTTTGTGATCGGGTCGGATCTGGGGCTCGCAAAAGAGGTTCTCGAGAACGCCCGTGAACGGATTTCGCTGGGGCCCCTGACCCTGCCACACGAGCTGGCCCGCCTGGTCCTCTACGAGCAGTTGTACAGGGCTCTTTGCATCGAGGCGGGAATAAAGTACCATCGCCAGCCGTTGGGAGGAAGCTAAGGCGCCGTGAGGCGCTCCCGGGAGGAAGGAGACGGTCGTTGCCCAAGACTCAAACCAAGAAACGCACCAAAGCTCGGCTAAACGTCATCCGCGAGAGGTTGGACCGGCAGCGGAAGGAAATCCTCTCGATGTACGAGCACGATCTGAGAGTGGGCCAAGGCGCCAGTGACGAGGGTGCCGAGGATCTGGTCGATCGGGCCAACAGCGCATACAACCGTGAGTTCATGCTCTCGCTCTCGAATAGCGAGCGGACGATCCTCATCGAGATCGAGGATGCGATGGGGCGGCTCGACAACGGCGGCTATGGTGTGTGCGACCACTGTGAGCAAAAAATCGCGGCCAAGCGGTTGCAAGCGGTTCCATGGGCGCGCTATTGTGTCGACTGCCAGGAGCTTTCAGAGCAAGGAATGCTCTACGAGAACTGACCCCGGCTAGGCCCGCGATTTCGATGCGGCTCAGAACTTTCCTCGCGATACTCGCAGCCCTGGTCGTCGTCGTCGCCGTCGCATATCTGTCCAATCAGAACTCCGGCCTTCTCGTTCAGCGCTTCGCGCTATCCGAGAACACCTCGCTGCCGCTCTACGGGGCCTTGCTGGCGGCTTTTCTACTCGGCTTCCTACCCGCCGTCAGCGTTCTGCTGACCAAGACCCTCAAACAGGATCTGGCGCAGCGCCGGCTGCGCAAGCTCGACCGCGAGGCCAAGAGCCGCGAGGGGAGTTTCCGGCGCGCCGTCGATTTCGAGGCCGATGGTTTGTGGGGGAAGGCCGCCGCCGAGCTCGAGAGCTGCCTCGCCGAACGACCGGAAGACTTCTCGACGCTGCTGCGTTACGGCGAGGTGCTGCGCCGCCAGGGCCGAGCCGAAGACGCCCTCGAGGTCCATCGCCGTGCCTCGGTCCTCTACCCGTCGAGTGTGGCGATTCTTTATCAGCTCGCCGCCGACTACGAAGCGCGTGGCGAGCCCGAAGTCGCGGGCCAGATACGCGATCGTGTGGTGCGTGACTTCCCGGGCCAAGGCTTGCGTGTTTTGCGTGAACAGCGCAACGAAGAACTGGGCCAAAGCCAATGGAAGGAGGCAAGCCGGTTGCAGGAGAAGGTCGAGAGCCTGCTCCTGGAGAGCGACCGCGCCGGTGACGTCTGGGATGAGGAAGGCGTCCGGCTGGGGTTGGCCTACCAGCGCGCCGTCGAGTGCCTCGAGGCCGATCAGACAGACGAGACCAAGCGCCGGCTCGAAGAGGTCCTCGAGGCCGAACCTCGGTTCGTGCCCGCGCTCATCCTTCTGGGAGAAGCGGAGCTTCTGTGCGGCGATGAGGAAGAAGCGATCGCCGTTTGGCGCAGAGGCTTCGACGTCACCGGCAGCCCCGTCTTTCTGTTACGGATCGAGGACCATTTCATCGACAGGGAAAAACCGCTCGAGGCGATCGAGACGCTTCATCGGGTCATCGCCGAGAGCGAGAACGACACGCTTTCGAAGTTCTCCCTTGGCAGGCTGTTCTACCGACTGGAGATGCACGACGAAGCTCTGCGTGTCCTAGAACCGATGCACGAGCGACTCGAGACGGCGCCGACCTATCACTACTTGCTCGCGCGGATACATCAGCGAAGAGGCGAGATCGGCCAGGCCGTCGAGGCCTATCAAGCGTGTGTAAGACGGGCCGGGATCGCGTCCGGCGAGTTCCAGTGCCGTGCCTGCGAAGCTCGGCACGGCGAATGGATGGACCGTTGCGACGCGTGCGGCTCCTGGAACACCGTCGAGCTGGACTTCGAGGAGCAGACACTGTCGGCCGAGGAGCTCGGCCTCCAGCAAGCAGCCGTGCGAGCAGTGTACGAGCGCAGCAGCCGGCGCTCCGACGGCTAGCCGTCCGGACTTCTACCACGGGCTGCTAACGTGCCACCGTCGAGTTCCACGGATCTGGAAGACTCGCTGAGGGCCATCGAGCGCGGCGAGACCCAGTCGCTATATCTGGTCGCCGGGGACCGGATTCTGGCCGAGCCTGGAGCCGTGCGTCTGGCGAAGAAGCTCGCGACGGCCGTGGGATGCGAGCCCGAGGTGCACCGAAGGCCGGCGGGTCTGGACGATCTTCTGGCCGACCTGAACACCTACTCGCTTTTCGGGGGTGGCAAGGTTCTGGTCGCGGTCGAGACTGCTGTGTTCGCAGACCTCTCGGCCGCCGCCGGACTGGTGGACGAGGCGCTAGAGGTCTTGCCGCTTTCAGGGGGCGACGGCGATCTGACCGGGCCGGAGAAGCGTTCCGCGCTTCGGCTTTTGCAGGCGCTACGGCTCTTCGAGATCGATCCATACGCCGGCGAGCCTGCCGGCGTGTTGGCGGAGCTGCCTGTGACCGCGTTGCAAGGCGGGACCGCCTACCGGCGCAAGAGCCGGCGCGCGCGATCGCGGCCACAGGTCGAAAAGCTCAGAGCTGGCCTGGTGCCGCTTCTAGAGCGTGCCCGTGAGGAGGGTCTCGAAGGGCAAGCGGACTCGGCTGCTACCGCTCTCGCCGACATCGTCACTCGGGGTCTTCCCGATGGCCACCATTTCATCCTGGCCGAAAGCGCGGTGGCCCCGGAGCACCCGGTTGTCTCGGGTTTGGCGGAAAGAGGCGCCCTGGTGCGAGCGGGCGAGATCGAAGTGGACCGCCGGCACGGGTTCATCGGTCTCGAGAAGGTCGCTCGTGAACTCGGCCGGCAAACCGGCGTGGGCGCGGATCGGAGAGCGGTCGAGGAACTCGCTCGTCGGACCCTCAAGCGGCGGTCCCGCGGTCGCTCGGAAGAAATCGTGGACGCTGAGAGCGCCGGTCGGTTCGCCGCCGAGTATAGAAAGCTCGCGGCGCTGGCCGGTGACGGTCACATCACGGTTGCGATGGTCGAGGATGCGATCGAAGATCGAGGGCACGAAGAGATCTGGCAGGTTCTGGATGCGCTCGGCGCGGGCGATGGCGGCGACGCCCTGTCGCGCATCGACCGCTTGATGGCGGCATCGGAGGATCACATGAGAACCAGGCTCTCGCTCTTTGGTCTTCTGGCCGGTTTCTGCAGCCAGCTCTCG
>JAOTZA010000330.1 GCA_029861655.1 Acidobacteriota bacterium
CGACCGCTCACACGGGAGCCTGGGATACGTGCGACTGCTGCCAGGCTCAAGCGGCTATCAGCGGCTATAAGTTGAGCTCGCGATCTCTCCCGGCTGCGCTTGGACGCCATTCAGGCGGCCGCGCCCGGTCTCCTGACCCCACGAGAGGCCGTCAGGTGCCCCTGTGCTGACAATTCACAGCGCTAGACCCCGCACCGCAGAAAAGCAAGTTCCTACTCCGTGAGGCGCAGTTTTGCTTCGAGGGCGCGAGGTCGCGGTACCTGGCAACGACTGTGTTCTTCTGTTTCAGGAGAGCACTCTGCTGCCAAGATCGGTGGGGCTTCCTGAGGCGCGTTAGCATGGCCCCGATGCGTCTCCGCGATGTGACCGCGCCGCTGCTCTTGGCGGGTGTGCTCCTGATCCTGCTGCTTCTTGCGCTCGCCACCCGCTACCCCGAGGCTGAGATCGTCGTGCGTGCCGAAGAGTGGCCGGTGGTCGGGCCGGCGGCCCAGGCGTTTCGAGCTCGGTATGTGCCGTCCGAGGTGATGAACGCCGAAGCTGGCGACACTGACGACGAGTCGGGTGCCAAGCGCCAGCCGGTGGCCCAAGTGGAAGTGATCCGGGTGGTTGACACTGGTTTTCTTGGCGTCAAGCCCAAGGTCTGGGCCCCGCGCGGCACGGCGATCCACCACCTTCCCGATTCCGACAGCCGCGTGCTCATCCGGCTCAAGCGCGACTTTCCGCTCAGCCGGCTGCGGCGAGACGGCGACTGGTACGAAGTCCGTTTTGGCAACTCCACCGCGGGGTTGGAAAAGGGGTGGGTGTTTCTCGAGAACTACCGTGAGCCGACGGCCGAGGAACTGGCGGCGCCCGCGCCGGTCTTGCCGCTCCCGGCTACGGCGGCGAGCGAGGAGACGGTCGCGGTCGCGCGCGAGGCGATGCGGGAAGGCGGAACTTCCGGACGCTGTGGTGAGTATCTGCTATGGACCGATGTTGAAGATCCCGCCGTTGTGGCGATGTGCGACAGGGTTGGATCCCGGGTGGATGCCGCCCATCGGAGCCGTTACGAACTGCAGCCGGTGAGCGTGGCGGCGGAGACGGTATTTCTGTTCCGGGACATCGAGGATTACCGGGCCTTCCGCGACCGGCTGGCGCCCAGCGCGCACGAGGACGGTCACGCCTATCCCGCCCTGGGGTATGTGGCGGTGGCGGCCGATCGGTCGCTCGGAGCCTTGGAGTCGATCCTGACCCACGAGTTGGCTCATCTGCTCAACCGAAGAACCCTCGGGCCGGCCCTGCCGCCCTGGCTGGACGAGGGGCTGGCGAGGGATTTTTCTCTCAATGGGCGTCTCGGTGGGACGGAGGAGAATCCGAGGCGCAAGAATCGCTTTCGTCTGCCGACTTTGCCCGGCCAGAGCCCCGGTCTGCCACTCCGCGAGCTGCTGGAGCTCGATCAGGAAGATTTTCAAAAACGCGCCGCCCGCAACTACCGCGCCGCCAGTCGATGGATCGAGCACTTTCTCGACTCGCCCGGAGATGACTTGCGGCCAAGGTTTCTCGATTTCTTGGGTGCGATCGCGTCCGGGGAGCCGATCTCTGAAGATCTTCTTCTCAACCGCTTGGGTGTGAGTTGGGCCGAGCTAGAGGCGGGTTTTGCTGGCTGGGAACAGAGCGGATTCGCGGTCACGACGACCGTCTCCGATCGGACTACTCGCTGATCGCTTTGCCTTCGGCATCGTAGGTGTAGACGCCGCGGCCGACTTTCTTGCCCAGGCGACCGTCGCCCACGTAGCTGGTTAGAAGCTCACTCGGGCGGTAGAGATCGCCCAGGGTCGAGTGGAGATGCTTGAGGATCGACAACCGAACGTCGAGACCCACGAGATCCACCATCTCGAAGGGGCCCATTGGGTGATTGAGACCGAGCTTCAACGCCTTGTCGATATCGGCGGCGCTGGCAATACCCTGTTCAAGCATGCGAAATGCTTCGTTGCCGATCAGCGCGTTGATCCGGCTGGTGACAAATCCGGGAGACTCGCGGACCGTGACGATCTCCTTGCCCATCCGCTTGCCAACCTCGGCCATCGCCGCCAAGGTGTCGTCCGACGTCTCGGCGCCGCGCACCAGTTCGATGAGCTTCATGATGTGGACCGGGTTGAAGAAGTGCATGCCGGCGAAGCGCTCGGGACGCCCCGTGGCGCCAGCCATCTCGCTGATCGACAACCCCGATGTGTTGGAAGCGAACAAGGCGTGCTGCGGCGCGTCTCGTTCGGCGCGCTGGAAAATCGACAGCTTGAGCTCGATTGACTCGGGGACCGCTTCGATCACCAGATCGGCGTCGGCCACGGCAGTCAAAAAGTCGTTCTCGAACGCCAATAGATCCTTGGCGGCTACCGCCGCGGTCTCCTCGACCTTGCCCCGCGCCACGCCCTTGTCGAGGTTCCGCTCGATCGTGTTGTACGCTCGATTCAAGGCGCCCTCGTCGGTGTCGAAGAGACGAGTGCGGTAGCCGCCGAGGGCCGACACATGGGCGATGCCAAGGCCCATGGTGCCGCCGCCGATGACCGCGATGGTTCTGATCTCCTGGCTCACGCGTTTCTCCCTGCTTACCGTTTTCTTGCTGCCTGTGTGGCAGCCTTTGGGTCTCCAACCGTCAAGACGATCTTGCCAAACTGCTCCCGGTTCTCGAGAGCCTGTTGCGCCGTCGCTGCCTCCTTAAGAGGGTAGGTACGGTCGACCACCGGTCTCAGGTCGCCGGTCTCGAAAAAGCGCAGCAGATGGCGCAGCTCGGCTTGACTTCCCATGGTCGATCCCAGAATCGACAAACTCTTGAAAAAGACGGCGCGCAGATTGATCTCGGCCTCGGCACCGGTGGTGGCGCCGCACAGGACGATCCTGCCGGCCCAGGCCAGAGCGCGACAGCTCTTCTCGAAGGTTTCTCCCCCGACGTGGTCGATCACCACTTCTACGCCCTTGCGACCGGTCACCTCGCGCACCACAGCTAGGAAGTCGTCGGTCTTGTAGTTGATCGTGTGGGTGGCGCCCAGCGCCCGCGCCTTTTCCAGCTTCTCGTTGCTCCCCGCGGTGGTGATGATGTGGCGGGCGCCGAGAAGCCGAGCGATCTGGATGCCGGCGCTCGAGACGCCGGAGCCGGCAGCTTGGATCAAGACGTCTTCCAGTGGCTCGAGCCTCGCGCGCTCCGCCAGCATGTGCCAGGCGGTCAGAAAAACCAAAGGGATCGCCGCCGCCTCGACATAGCTAAGGCCTTTCGGCAGCGTGAGAATGTTGCGCCGTGGAACCACCACGAACTCGGCGTAGCCGCCGTCACGATGCTCGCCGAGGATGCCGTAGCGCCGGCACAGGTGATCGCTGCCGCCGATACACGACGAGCAAACTCCGCACGAGTCCCCCGGTCCCAGGAGGGTCGCCGTGCCCGGCTCGAGATCGTCGACTCCGGCGCCCAGCGCGTCGACATCCCCGGCGATCTCGCTCCCCGGGATAAGCGGCAGCGGGAACTTGTGCCCGGGCACTCCGTTTCGAACCCACAGATCCAGCCGGTTCAGGGCGCAGGCACGCACCGCCACCCTAACCTCGCCGGGCCCGGGCTCGGGGCGCTCGATCTCCTGCCACTCGAGTACTTCGGGGCCGCCATGCCGGCTGATGCGGAAGCCACGCATGCGGCCGATCATAGTTGACCAGGAGGCCAGGTCGGCCCCCC
>JAOTZA010000050.1 GCA_029861655.1 Acidobacteriota bacterium
AGCTTGGAATTTTTCTTGTGATGGCGAGTCTGGCGTTTCCCGCGTGCGCGGCCCCGGAGAAAGAGCCTGTGGCGACCGCATCGGCAGACACCGAGGAGACCGTTCCCGATGAGAGTCCTAGGGTGGCTCTCGACACGGACAAGGGGAAGATCGTTGTGGAGCTCAACGCGATCAAAGCGCCCAAGAGTGTCGAGAGTTTTCTCGATAACGTGCGAACCGGGTTCTATGACGGGACGGTATTCCATCGCGTGATCGCAGGTTTCATGATTCAGGGTGGCGGCTACGATGTAGAAGGCCGGCTCAAGCCGACCAACAAGATGGTAGTCAAAGGAGCCGACAACGGTCTGGGGAACGTGCGCGGGACGATCGCCATGGCGCGAAAGAACGATCCAAACAGTGCTTCCGTGCAGTTCTACATCAATCATGTAGACAACCCCTCGCTCGACCACACGGGCAAGAGCCTCCAGGGCTGGGGGTATGCGGTTTTTGGTTTAGTCGTCGAGGGTATGGAGGTGGTCGACGCGATTGCCGCCAGTCCGCCCAACCGAAAGAACCCGCCGGTGGTGATCCGTAGCGCGTCGGTCTTGACCGACTCAGAAGGCGGGTCCTGAGCGGGCGGCTCTAGGACCCGAGCGTCTATTTCCGGGTCTTTGTCCGGGTGTAGTCGAGGCAGCCCCACAACACCTCGAGCTGTTCCCGACCCTGCGGCAGGCTCATTCCGCCCCAGACATCACGCACTGCCGACAGCAGGTCGTGAAAGTCAACATCGCGTTTTTTCTGGATGATCCGGCGGATGACTGCGAAAACGTCGGAAGCGTTCCAGCGCGATGGACGTTTGCCGCGGAGCTCTTGCCAGCCCACTTCGAGGGCGGTGAGCCGGCGGTTGGCCACGGCGGGATCGGCATAGAAAGCGTTGAGTCGACGGACCGAGGCGAGATCTTCGAACCGCAAACCCTCGGGAATCTTGTGGGTGCTGATGACCTGCCAGTGCTGCGGTAGAAGTTCCTGCTTTTTGATCTGGGCGAAAAGCCCGTCGAATTTGGGCAGCACGAGCTGGTCAAAGAGAGCCGCCAGGACCGGGTAGTCCTCACCCTCGATCCAGCGGGCGATCCCCTCTTGGTCGGGAAGGGGGCGTGGGGGCGGCTTCAGTTTGGGTGGGGGCTTGGCAGCCGCCGGCTTCGTTTCGGTGGCTGGGGCCGCGGGTTTCTCGGCCGGGGTCTCAGCGTCGCTCATCGAGGGCCGACTCTATCGGACGGTGCTCGAGACCGGAAGTCGCATCGGCCCGGCCCTGGGCGCGATGGTCTTCTTCCCCGTCGCCGCCTCGAAGCCCGCATCAACCGTCATTGAACTCACGACCGCTCCCGCCGTCGAAGGCCGCCCTCGCGCCAGCACCGGCCTCGCCCCTTCGGGGAAGCCCCGATTTGGGGCTCGCCAGGCGGGCGCTCGGCGTCGCCGGGCGAAGAAACCATCGCGGGTGTGGGCCGCTGCAGAGGCAGCCCGGCGAATGCGCCGGCAGGAACGTTGTGAGCGCGCGAGTGAAAGAAACCCGGTGGAGTCAGGGATGGGTCCTCGCAACGCCTCCAGGTCTCCGCTCGGGCGACCCGACGTGCCGCCAGACGACCTCCGAGGACCAGAAAGAGAAGAGGTTGTGGCAGCCCGGTTGAACACCCGGCGGGAACGCTGAGAGCCCGCGAGCGCAGGAGAACCCTGGAAAGTCAGCCCTAGTTCGCGCGGGGGAACAACGAGGCGCGAGCGAACACGTCCAAGGCTGGGTAGCGAGCGCCGTTTCCAGCCGGGTGTTCAATCGGGCTGCCATAACGGGTCAGGCGCCTGGCACCGCCGCTAGAATATGGGGATGATCTCAGGCCGCGCGACAGCTGAAGGAACGTCTCGGTATCGCAAGCGCTTCGAGGGCAGGGTGGCCGGCGGCCACTTTCGGCCGCTGGGCGATCTGTGGCTTTCCTCGATTGGGCTCGGAACGTATCTAGGAGATGCCGACGACATCACTGATAGAGGATACGAGAAGGCCATCCGCGCCGCTCTCGAAGCGGGCTGCAATGTCTTCGACACGGCGATCAACTACCGGAATCAGAGGAGCGAGCAGGCCATGGGCCGAGCGCTTGCTCGCGCGTTCGACGAGGGCGTCGCCGCGCGCGACGAGGTCTTTGTTTCGACCAAGGCGGGTTTTCTGCCGTTTGATCGAGACCAGCCGGCCGACCCCCAAGCGTACTGGCTCCGGACCTACATCGAGACGGGTCTCCTGTTGCCCGCCGACATCGCCGCTGGATGCCATGCGATCCGCCCGGAGTTTCTAGCGGATCAACTCGAACGCAGCCGTCGGAATCTGGGGCTGGGCACGATTGATCTCTTCTATCTTCACAACCCCGAAACGCAAATCGAGGATCAGGAGGAGCAGGGGTGGTACCGGGTGGGGCGGGCCTTGGGTTGGCTGGGGACGCTTGGAGATCACATCGCCCGCTTTGGGGTCGCGACCTGGGAGGGCTTGCGCAAGCCTCCCGGGGAGGTCGGCCACCTTTCGCTTGCGGCGCTGGCCGAGGCCGCCCAGCCCGCCGATCGGAGTGCTGGGGGGCCCCGCCTCGAGGCGATCCAGCTGCCGCTCAACCTGGCGATGCCGGAGGCGATTGCCGCGCCTAGCCAGGAGTTCGAGGGGGTGACGATTCCCGTCGTGATCGCTGCCGCCAAGCTGGGTCTCGGAGTCTTCACATCGGCGTCGATTCTCCAAGGCAGGCTGGTGCGGGCTCTGCCGCCCGAGGTTGATTCGGCCTTCCCGGGGCTCGACACCGACGCTCAGCGCGCGCTTCAGTTCACGCGCTCGGCGCCTGGAGTCACCACCGCGCTGACGGGGATGAGCCGAGTCGAACACGTGTCCGAGAATCTGGAGCTCTCAGGCCTGGAGCCGGCCGGGTCCGAAGCCTTCGAACGCCTCTTTACCGGGTCAGCCTGACTCGCGATCCGGGGGTTCTTATCTCGAGGCTGGCTGGAGAGTCCGCCAGGGGCTTCTGACCGAGCGCCTGGCGGGAGCGCGAGTAGATTAGTGGTGCCGAAGGCCGGACTCGAACCGGCACGGGTTGCCCCACACGGCCCTCAACCGTGCGCGTCTACCAATTCCGCCACTTCGGCGCGGTCAAAGAGTCTACCAACCGGCGGCTAGCCGCCGGTTTCCTGACCTCCCGTGTCATCGTTGCCGTCTTCGCTGGGAGTGCTCGGATCGGCTGCGCCCGCCTCGGCTTCCGGGGCGACCGGTTCGGCGAGGTCGTCCACGGTCGGCAGATCGACGGGTACCTCGGCCGCCGGCGCTTCCTCGACTGCCGGGGTCGCCTGTTCCTGCGTTACCCCCGTCATGACCGATCCCTGGCTCGAGCCAACACGCAAGAAACCAATACTGATAGTGGTCAGGATGAATCCAACAAAACCCGCTACGGTCATCTTGTGGAGAAGGTTGGTGGCGCTGCGGGCGCCAAAAGCGGTCTGGGTTCCACCGCCTCCAAAAACCGACAGATCCGCGCCGCTTCCCTGTTGTAGCAGGACGACCAGAATCAGGAAGAGACAGATCACGATGTGAAGGGTGTAGAGGACATAGATCATGGGGGAGCTCCTTGGAGAAAAGACGGCCTTTTCAGCCGCAGCACCGGATCATAGCCAGAAATCGCTCTGGGTCAAGGCTGGCACCGCCGACAAGGAAGCCGTCGATGTCCGGTTGGGAGATTAGGGCGGCGGCGTTTTCAGGGTTTGCCGACCCTCCGTAGAGGATTCTCTTGGTCGCCGCCGCCTCGTCGCCAAGAAGATCGGCCAGGGTTTCGCGCAGGTGCTGATGGGCTTGCTGGGCCATTTCCGGGGTCGCCGAGCGGCCGGTTCCGATCGCCCACACCGGCTCATAGGCCAGGGCAAAAGGCTCGGGGCGGGATTCGAGAGCCGTCTCGAGCTGGCGTTTGAGCACGGAGAAAGTTTCCTGACGCTCTCTCTCCTCCTCGGTCTCGCCGACGCAGATCAGGGGAGTGAGTGAATTGGAGACGGCGGCGGCAGCCTTGCGACCCACGAGCCGGTCGCTCTCGCCGTGGTCGCGCCGACGCTCGCTGTGACCACAAAGAACCCATGAGCAACCAGCGTCGGCGAGTTGGGGTCCGGAGACATCTCCGGTGAAAGCGCCTTTGCTCTCTGGGTGCAGATCCTGGCCTCCCAGGCCGATCGGTCCGCTTGCCAGCGACTCGGCGACCGCCGGGAGAAGCGGGGAGGAGACAAAGAGCACGACCTCGGTCGAAAAGCCTTCCCAGCCGGAGACAAACGCCTGGCAGTAGTCGCGTGCCTGCCTGCTCAGCAGGTTCATTTTCCAGTTACCACCGATCAGGAGTCGGCGCGGGTTTTGACTTCTCATTTGTTCACCTCGAGGACCGAAACACCCGGCAGGATCTTACCGGCCAGCAGTTCGAGTGACGCGCCTCCTCCCGTCGACAGGTGATCGATCTGTTCGCCGACACCGCTCTTCCGCACAGCGGCGACCGTTTCGCCACCACCGGCGACCGTGAACCCCGAGGTCTCGGCCAGTGCGTGGGCCGCCGCCAGCGTACCCTCGTCAAAGGGCGGCTTCTCGAATACACCGAGAGGGCCGTTCCAGAAGATGGTGGCGCCGGCGGCGACTTCCCGGGCGAGCTCGGCACGACCTTCGAGCCCGATGTCCACTGCCTTCGTGCCGCTGGGAACCTCTTCGGCGGCGACGGTCTCGATGCGGTTGGGGCTCTCGAGGTCGTCGCAAACGACGAGGTCCGCGGGAAGGACCACTCGTGTGTCGAGATCCTCGGCGCGCTGCAGGATCTCGAGAGCCAGATCCAGGCGATCGCGCTCGACGAGAGATTCCCCGAGGTCGAGTCCACGAGCCGCGAGAAACGTATTGGCCATACCGCCGCCCAGAACCAGGGCGTCGAGACGCGGGAGAAGATTCTCCAGAGTGTCCAGCTTGCCGGCGATCTTGGCGCCACCTGCGATGGCGACAAACGGCCGCTCGGGAGATTCCAAGAGCCGGCCGAGAACCTCGACTTCACGCACCAGAAGCCGACCAGCGGCGTTTCGCCGCAGCCGCTCGGGAACACCAACCACGGAAGCGTGGGCGCGGTGGGAAGTACCGAACGCGTCATCCACATAGGCATCGGCGAGACCAGCCAGGGCGGCGGCGAAAAGCGGGTCGTTCTTTTTCTCGCCGGAATGAAAACGGAGGTTCTCGAGAAGACAGACCTCGCCCGGGGCAAGAGCCCGGGCAGCGCTTTCGGCCGTTTCACCGACACAGTCGTCGGCAAAGGCCACCGGCCCTTCGATTAACTCGCTCAGCCGCTCGGCCACCGGGCGCAGGCTGAGACCAGGGTCGGGCTCTCCTTTGGGCCGACCACAGTGGGAAGCGAGCAAGACACGTGCGCCGGCGCGTCGGAGCTCGGCGATCGTCGGCAGGGCCGCGATCAGCCGGGTGTCGTCGGCGACGCGCCCATCCACGAGTGGAACGTTGAAATCGACCCGCACCAAGACGGTCTTGGAAGCCAGTGTCCCGAGGTCGAGATCTTCGAGTGTTCTTGTCCTCGCCATCTGAGTCTATCTTTTCAAGAGAGGCGTCCGGTCGCAATTCGCCGCCCGGCTCTTGAATCAGGCAACGGAACAAAGGTGACAGGATACTTTCCTGTCACCACTTGTGCACCACTTGTGAAAGGAGTGGCGTCTACGGTCATCCAATGAGTATCCTCACGGCGTGAGCACGCTCACCTCGCCGGTCGTTCTGGGTATCGAAACGTCGTGTGACGACACCGCCTGCGCCGTCGTAGGCGGAGACGGCACGGTGCTCTCGTCGGTGGTTTCGAGTCAACTCGCGGCCCACCGGCCCTTTGGGGGTGTCGTCCCGGAGATCGCGTCGCGTGAGCACCTGGCCAACTGGCCGGCGGTGAGCCGGGAGGCTCTTGACCGGGGTGGAGTCTCGCTCGAGGATATCGATGTGGTGGCCGCGACCCACGGACCGGGCCTGATGGGGGCCCTGCTGGTAGGTTTGTCGCTAGGCAAGGCGATGGCCTACGGATTGGGCAAGCCGTTTCACGCCGTCCACCATTTGGAAGGCCATCTTTTCTCTCCCTTCTTGAGCCCACCGGGCGAGCCAGCCGCCAAGCCTCCGGACTCTTTTGCCGGTCTGGTGGTGTCGGGCGGGCATACCTCGATCTATCTCGTCGAAGGGGAAAAGACCCGTGTTGTAGCGGAAACGCGCGATGACGCCATGGGAGAGGTCTTCGACAAGATCGGAAAACGTCTCGGGCTCGTCTATCCTCAGGGCCCGCGGGTGGATGAGTTGGCCGAGAAGGGGGCACCCGGGGGTAAGCGGTTTGCGATTGCCCGCTGCAGCGACGGCAGCCTAGATTTCTCGTACTCGGGTCTCAAGACGCAGGTTCTCGTCGAGATCGAGCGGCTGGAGAAGAACGGTGTCGAGACGCGAATCGCCCAGGAGCCGGAGCCCCGCATGGCTTCCCTGCTCGCCGCCTTCCGTTTGGCGGCGGTCGATCAGCTGATCGATCGCCTCGACCGGGTCTATGCCGACTCGCCGTTTTCGTGTCTGGCGATTTCGGGAGGGGTCGCCGCCAACAGACTGCTGCGCCGCCGGTTTCCCGATTGGTCGGCTGCGAGAGGTGTCGATCTGCGGCTCGTGCCGCTCATCTATTCCGGAGACAACGCGGCGATGATCGCTCATGCGGCATTGCGGCGCGAGCGGCGAGGTCGCAGCGACGACCCCTTGAAGGCCGAGGCCTCGAGTCGCCTGGCGATGCCGACGTCTTGATGGCTCGAGGGTCTAACCCGGTGATGTGAGGGAGCCGCGTAGCAATCGAGCCTCCTTTTCGAGAGCCCGAGCCGCCTCGAGAAGGTCGCCTCTCGTCGCCGAGACAGGGCTGGGCTCGTCGCGCGGTTCGCGGCCGTCTCCCAAGCCGTCTCCCGCGAGTTCGAGGAGGCGGGCGCGGATCTTGTCCCTTAGTCCGGGCGCGTCCTCGAGGCCGCGAAGGTGGCCGATGTGGAGACTGTGCTTGGCGCCCGAGGAATCGCCCTCCTCCGGGTCGGATCGTGCCCCGCCGCCGGCGGTGTGGACCTCCAGGTCGGCGATGCCGAACATTCTCTGCACCGGCCCCTGCCGCACGATCATGTTCTGGATGTTGGCGAGTGTCATCGTCTGTTCGCGCAACGACCAGAGACCTCGCCGGATGCGCAGGGATGTCTCGCCAACCATGTACCAACGCAGTTCCCACGAGAGCTTGAGAAGCAGGCCGGTAAAAAGCAGCTGTGCGGCCCAGGTGACGATGGCAAGCGCTTCGAAAAACACAAAGAGCGAGTTGAGTTCGATGTTGAGATGACCGAACGGAAAGCGGATCCGCTCCACGAGCTCGAAGAAGCGATCCAGACCGGCCATCTTCACAAACGGCTGGTCGATAAAGCCGAAGAAGGCGAGCGAGAACAACAAGCCGAAGAAAGCTGCGATTTGTTTGGGGATCCAAGTCAGGACACAGTAATAAAGGTATCGCCGCGAGGCGCGGAAGGTCTCGAGAAACGGACCGGCGCCGGGGGGCGGGTCGGGGCGCTCGGAAACGCGAAGAAACGTAAGAAGTCTTTGTCGGAGGCGTTTCAACCCTCGGTCTCCGAAAGCGGCGCGGGGCGGTCCGAGGTCGAGCGATTCTCCGCCAACTCGTGGCGAAGCGCGCGCAACTCGGCGGTGGCCTCGCGAAGGGCACCGATCACCTGCTCGGTGTGTTCATCGGAGCCTCGAGCCCCGGTTGCGGCATCGCCAGCCGCACCGAGCATCCGGGTGTATAGAAAGTCGCGGACCTGCTCGTAGTCCTGGAGACCCTCGATCGTCAGCTCGGCCTTGGCCGAACCGGCCGCTGTCTGAAGCTGCACGCGGCCAAGTCCCAACCAGCGCTCGATCATGTTGCTGGCCAGATGGATATCCTGGATACGCTTGTAGTCGAGGCTGATCTCGCGGCGAAAGAACACCCCCCAGCGAGCGGTGATCCCTCTGTCGTCCATCTCGTACCGCAGAGTGCGAAACCGAAAGAACCGCGGTAAGAGCACCAGCGGGAACAGGGGACCCAGGATCAGCGACTCGATCGCAAAGTACTTGAGCAGATTGGGATGGGGACGCCTGGTCACAGCCATGCCGGATATCTTAGCGGTCCTTTAAAAGTGCCTGGCGGCTAGAATCGCTCCATGCGGATCGCCACCTGGAACATCAACGGCCTGAACGCGAGACTCGATTTCCTGCTCCATTGGCTGGACGCGCGAAAGCCCGATGTGGTCGGTCTTCAGGAGCTCAAACTGGAGGATGACAAGTTTCCGCACCGGGAGCTCCAGGCGGCGGGTTACCACGCTCTGGCTCACGGTCAGAAGGCTTGGAATGGTGTCGCGGTCTTGTCACGCGAACCCGGTGAAGTGGTCGAACGAGGTCTCCCGGGACAGGAAGACTTTGGTGCGCGGTTGGTGACCGCTCGGGTGGGGGGGCTGACCTTTACGACGATCTACTGTCCGAACGGCAAAAGCGTCGGCCACGAGGACTTTCCGCGAAAGCTCGCCTGGTATGACTCACTGACCGCCCATGTGAGCGGGCATGTCCGGGAGGGCGAGCCCTTTGTCCTCTGCGGAGATTTCAACGTCTGCCCGGAGGCAGTCGACAGCTGGCATCAAGAAGACCCGACCGGTCGTATCTTTCATACCGCGGAGGAACGAAGACGATTCGGCAAGCTTCTCGATCTCGGTCTTTACGATCTTTTCCGATTCAGATACCCGCAAGAGCAGAAGTTCTCCTGGTGGGACTACCGTGCGGGCTCGTTTCACAAGAACCTCGGGTTGCGGATCGATTTCTTGCTGGCTACCGATGCGGTGCGCAAGCGGTTGCAGGATGTTGAAATCGACCGGGAGTACCGGAAGAAGAAGGACGGGCTGATCGCGTCCGATCACGCCCCGGTGATGGCCGAACTGGCCTAGGTGGGCGGTCACCTTCCCGATCAGAAGCAGCCGGTTTCGCGCAGCCTGTCGAGACCGCTCTCTACGGAAACTGCGACGGGTTAAGACCGATGTCGACGATCGAGCAGTCCAGGCTGAAGTCGAAACCGAGGGCCCTGGCCTCAGCCACCACAGTCTCATTCGCCGCACCCGGGTTGAAGAAGGTGAGAGCGGCGCCGCTCGCGGCGATCTCTGCTAGTACTTCCAAGGTCACCGCCGGCGGCAGATAAACGCTCACCCTGTCGAGCTCGACCGGCACCTTGGCGAGCTTCGCAAAGCTCTGGAGTCCCTCGATCTTGCCAGCGCGCGGGTTGACCGGAAACACCTTCCACCCGGCTCGAGCGTAGGCGCGCACACATTTGTTGCCGTACTTCCGGCGGTCGGTCGAGGCGCCGACAACGGCGATCGTACGTAGGCGCTTGGCGTTGGACGGCAACATGGCTAGCCTGACCTTCTCGTCAGCGTTCGTAGCGAGACGGTGTCGCAGTAGAAGGTTGGTGAGAGGGTCAGCCTATACCCAAATCGCCAGAACAGCGGTGAGCGTCAAACCGATGACGGCCCAGATCCACTTGGCCCAGCGGCTTCCCGGCTTCAGGAACTCATCCTGGAGCATATCGATCGAGGCGATGTAGAGAAACGTTCCGGCGGCGAGGGCCGAAACGGTTGCGTCGAAATAGGCTTCGGCGTCGCTCCGGAACACACCGCTCAGCGCCATCCCCGCCAGGATCCCGAGCGGGGTCATGACGGCGAAGAGCAGCACAAACCGGTGCGAGCGGCTGCTGCTCAAGCGGCTTCCGGCCAGATTCATTCCAAGCGCCAGCCCCGCTGTCGCCTTGTGGGCCAGGATGGCGACGGCGATGATCCAGGCACTCGTGATCGTCGGCTGCGCCCCGAGCGCCAGCCCGGCGATGACCGAGTGGGCCGACAGGGCGATCACCAGAGCATAGGGGGAAACCGCCTCCTTGGTGCGATGCGTGTGACCGGAGTGATGGTGCTCGAGATGTCCCAGCGGCTCACCCGTGTGGGCGTGGATCATGGCGTGCGCGTCGTCTGGTAAGAGCACATGCTCAAAGAGCAGAATGAGGGCGAACGCCGCCGCCGCGAGGACAAATGGTACCGGGTACTCGCCCCCCAATTCGCGCCACCCAGCGGTCGCTTCGCTCAGCATGTGGATCAGCCCCGTCCCCAGAAAGACCCCCGCTGCGAAAGCGTTCCCCAACGACAGCCAACTGCCCCCCCCAGGGGTTTGCGCTCGTTTCAGGGCGATGGCTCCACCGGCCCAACCGGCCAGGAAAACGCCGAGGGCGAGGGTCAGCTTTGTGACGAGCAGGGACATCGTGGTGCCGCGACATCATAGATCGGCGAGGCTCTTTGGGTGAGCGACCCTTTCAGGCGAGTCGCCTTAGCGTCAACCGGGAAAGTGCGAAAAGGATCAGAAAAAGACCCAACACACAGACGATTGCCGGTCCGCTGGGGAGGTCCCACTGGTAGGACGCGAAGAGACCGAGCGCGCTCGCTAGAACACCGACCGCATTGGCCAGCAGGATCCGCATCGGCCAACCCTTGCTCCACGCGAGCGCGATGATTGCCGGCGCGACCAGAAACGAGAAGACCATCAATACGCCGGCCATCTCGACCGACAGGGTGATCACGACACCAAAAGAAAGATAGAAGAGAAAGTCCCACAACCGAACGTTCCAACCTTGGGAAAATGCCCGGTCGGGATCCTCCGAGATCAAGACAAAACGACGCCGGAGACGGTAGTGAAAGACTCCCAGCACGGCGTAGACGATCGCCACCGTGATCACTTTCTTCCAGCTCACCCACAGGATTGCGCCGGCGAGGAGCTCCTTGATCTGCTCGGCGCCTTCGGGGGCGCGGTCGGCGAGAAGGATGGTCGCCGCTGAGGCGATGACAAAGGTGATACCGATGATCGCTTCCTGCGGCACCCGGTTTTCACGCATTCTCGTAGACGCGAAGATCGCCGCGCCGACGACCGTGGCTCCGAGCGAGAAGGTGTACGCGGCCAGCGTTCCCGGTTCTTGGTGAGCGACGACGAGGGCGACGACAGAGCCAAAGGCCGCGATCTGGGCGAGTGCCAGATCCACAAAGATGACCTCGCGTAGAAGGACATGGAGACCGAGATAGGCGTGGATGCCCACCAGGATCACGCAGGCCGCGAACGGTGCGGCCATAAACTCCAGAATCTCGAGCATGGTGCTATCCACCTCCGAATGCGGTCTCGAGCGCGCCGAGCCAGCCGTCGACCAGTTCGAAGTAGGCGCGCTCGTTGATTTGCATCGGACCCAGGTCGACGACTGCCGCGCGGCAGCCCGAGCGCTCGGCGATGGTCTGAATCTGTCGCTGGTTGAAGTAGCTCGCCGCCAGCAGCACCTGGATGCGGCGCTCGTCGATGATCTCGAGAAGCTTCAGTACGTGCCGGGCCGACGGCGGAATACCGGGCTTTCTCTCCACATAGTCTGCGATCTCGAGACCGATCAGATCGGTGAAGTAGATCCAATTCTTGTGATAGGCGATGATCTCCCGTTCGCGGAAGAAGGCGGTTCGGGCAAGCCAGCCTCCAAGCCGTTCGGTAAGCGGTTTGCCTTCGTAGTGCTGGCTTTCGAGGAAGGAAAAGAGCTTGCCCTGGCGAGCCAGCGGATCGAGCGTCTCGCTCCCCAAGAGCTCGACCAGTTCGTCACCGTAAAGCGAACGGTCTATCTCGGCTTCAAAAGCGGCTAGGTTCTTCTGGTAAAGGGACGCGTTTTCTCGATCTACGCGTGCCAGGCCCGCCGCGATGTTCGCCGCGATCCTCTTGGCGTTGATAGGGCTCGTATCGATGTGGGGGTTGCCGTAGATGTGGACGTCTCCTGCTTCGCGGCTGACACTGGCGGGGATGTCGGACATGGCGATGCCTTCGCTTGCTGACACAAATCCGGGCTGGCCGTCTCGGATGTTCCGGTTCCCCGACTTATCGACCAGAGTCGGAGCCCAGAGCTCGAGATCAAGACCCGTGGTGACAAAGAGATCCGCGGTCTTGAGCATCAAGGCGAACGAGGGCTTGGGCTTGACGAAATGCGCGTCCTCGTCGCCGCGAGAGATCGCCCGCGCCTCTACGAGATCGCCACCGAGATACTGAGCGATGGCGGCGTAGGCAGGCAGAGTCGTCACCACCTGAAGAGTGGCGGAGCCGGCGGCTGGGGACATCAAAGCCAGCAGGGCGGGGAGCAGGAATCTCGATCTCAGGAAGTTTCTCATCAGTAAGCCTCGTGTTTGTGCGGTCCGGCCGCCCAGGTGACCTGGAAGGTGAACCGGTTCTCTTTCTCGCCGGTCGAGTCGTCCTTCAAGAGACCGTACTCACCTCGGAGCCGCACGTACTCACTCTGCCACCAGGTGAGATAGGGAATGATGCTCCAGGTGACGTCGGCGGGAGAGAGTGGGTCCTCGACCCGGTCATAGCGTAGACCGGCATACAACCCGCGCTTGAGAAGTCCCTCGACGTAGCTGTAGAAACCCGTCGCCTCGCGCTTCCCGACCGGCGTGTCGCGATTGGAGACAAGCAGTTCGCCGCGCCAGGTGAGCTCGCGGTACTTGGCCCGGCCCGGCGGCTGCCAGTTGAGGGTGAAATCGGTTCCCAACACCCTGCTGTCGCCCCCGCTGCTGGTCTCTCCGGAGATTCCCGAGACACCCCATTCGAAGAAGGCCGCGTCGGAGAGCTGCCAGAAGTTCACGAGGCGGCCGAGAAGCGCAAAGTCCTCGAAGAAGTCTCCGGAGAAGGCCTCTTCGTTCTCGCCGTTGGTGATCTCGAGAGTGACTTCATTAGCGGTTGCCCAGGGCTTTGGCAACAGCCAGGTCATCGATAGCCCGGTCTGAGCCAGGCCCTCGTCGCCAAAGAAGAGCTGGTAAGGGAGTGGGTAGGTACTCTGGGGCAGGGCATGGAGATGCTGACGGTTCAAGGGCCCGAACCGCTGGCGAAACCGTCCGGCCAGAAGATCGAGGCCGCCCGGAAGAGACGCGTAGTTGATCCAGCCTTCCTCGATCTCGACCTCGCCCTCGCGAAAAGCCAGGGTGAAACGGGTGCGCGAGAACGGATCGAGGATCGACTGTAGGTCCAGTTCGAATTCATGAACCTCGAACTCCTCGCGATCCGCATCCGAGGAGTTGCCGACAACGATGCCAGTGAAGGAGACCTCGGGGTTGAGCCGGTTGAGATTCCGCTCCCGACCGACACTGGGCACAGCAGTCTCGGCCCGGGAGACGCTCGATTCGCCTGTTGGGTCGCTCGGGGGTGGGGAGGGGGTCTCGGTGGCTGCAGCCCTCGCGGCGGCGCGCAACGCTTCGAGGTCGGGCTCTATCGGATCGGAGACGGGATCGGAGACGGGATCAGAAGCGGAATCAGAGACCGAGTCGGTTTCGGCCGCAAGACGGGAAAGACGCGCTTCGAGGGCGGCGAGGCGAGCCTCGTAATCGCTGCGGAGTTCTAGGATTTCTCTGCGGATCTCGTCGATCGCGGGTGTCGTCTGCGCTCGCGCGGGTCGTGGGTGTAGGCCGCTCGCGACAACCACGCCGATCATGGCGATTCGGCCGGCACGAGCCAGGTGGCGGGTT
>JAOTZA010000331.1 GCA_029861655.1 Acidobacteriota bacterium
TGGATGAGTAGAAGTTCCCCTGTAGCGGCCGACCTCCGTGTCGGCCGGGATGCGGAAAAGGGAAACCGGTCGAGACGGAGCTCGAACGCTACATCGGGGTGGATGAGTAGAAGTTCCCCTGTAGCGGCCGGCCTCCGTGTCGGCCGGGATGCGCAAGAAAGAAGACGGTCGAGACGGAGCTCGACCGCTACATCGGGGTGGACACGAGCGCACAACATCAGCGTAGCGCTTGTCGCTTTTGCAATTTCAGCCCTGCCGGCGATGGGCCAAAGAAACAATCTGCCGCCGGAGCTGGTCGATGTCGGCATCGAGCAGCGGCTCGGCGAAAGCGTGCCGCTCGATGCCGTCTTCCTCGACAGCACCGGCAAGGAGGTCCGACTGGGAGATCTGCTGGGTGAGCGCCCGGCGATTCTCGCCCCGGTCTACTACGAGTGCCCCATGATCTGCGACATGGTGCTCGACGGTGTCACCCGCGCGGCGCGGACTCTCGAACTCGACATCGGCCGCGACTTCGACGTCATCGCCACCAGCTTCGACCCAGACGAGAAACCGGCTCAGGCCGAGGTCAGCAAGAACACCATTGTTGAACGTTACGGTCGCCCGGGGACCGAAGCCGGCTGGCACTTTCTCACCGGCGGTCCGGAGTCGATTCGGAGTCTCACCGAGTCCATCGGATTCCATTATAAGCGCATCGAGGCAACCGGTGAGTTCGCACACTCGGCGGCAATCGCCATCATCACCCCAGACGGCCGGATTGCGCAGTACCTGTATGGCATCGACTACGCTCCACGCGACGTCCGACTCGGTCTTGTCGAGGCTTCCAACAACCGGATCGGTTCGCTGGTCGACCAGATTGTGCTGTTCTGCTACCGCTATGACCCATCGACTGGAAAGTACACCCTCGCCGTTTGGTTCCTCATCCGCACCACCGCCCTGCTGACGGTCGCCGCCATCGGAGCCTTTCTTCTCATCAACCTCGCGCGTGAGCGCCGCCGGCGGGTCACCGCCCGTGCGAACACCTAGCAGCTGCCCATGAAATTCGGTTTCCCGCTTTTCCCCGAGTCAGCCTCGACCCTGGCGCCCCAGGTCGATGCGATCTATTTCTTTGGACTCGGCGTCGCCGCGTTCTTTTCGACTTTGATCGCTTGCCTGATCTTCTATCTGGCGATCCGCTACCGGCGGCGTTCCGAAGACGAGGTCGGGAAACGCGAGAAAGCCGCGATGTGGCTCGAGATCGCCTGGTCGATCATCCCACTCGGCATCCTGCTCTTCATGTTCGCCTGGGGTGCCAAGGTCTACTTCGAGGCACGCCGGCCACCGGGAGACGCTGTTGAGTACTTCGTCACCGGCAAGCAGTGGATGTGGAAGTTCCAGCATCCCGAGGGCCAGCGTGAGATCAATCATCTGCACGTTCCGGTGGGCCAGCCGATCCAGCTCAAGATGACCTCCGAAGACGTCATCCACTCCTTCTTTGTCCCCGCCTTTCGGATCAAGATGGATGTCCTTCCGGGCCGTTACACGACGGTCTGGTTCGAGGCCACCAAGACCGGCACATTCAGGCTCTTCTGCGCCGAGTATTGCGGCGCCGAGCACTCGCGGATGGGCGGCTCGATCACCGTCATGGAACCGAGAGACTACGAGCAATGGCTGGCCCGGGCCGATTCAGCCACCGGGCCGCTGGCCCTTGCCGGCGCGCAGCTCTTCGAAGCCAAGACCTGTGGCACCTGCCATCGCCCGGACTCGAACCTGCTGGCTCCGATCCTTCACGGGCTTTTCGGCGAAGAAGTCACCCTGGCGAGTGGCGACAAAGTGTTGGTAGACGAGAACTATCTGCGCGAGTCGATCCTCGACCCCAAGGCGACCGTCGTCTCGGGATATGAGGCCAAAGCCGTCATGCCCACTTTTGTGGGTCAGCTCTCGGAGGAGGAGCTGGTCGAGCTGATCAGCTATATCAAGTCACTGGGCGACGCCGCGTCGCACGGGGAGACGCCCGAGGAGAGCGCAGGATGAGCGAACGCAAGAACTACCTGAACGCCGACTACGGCGTCTGGTCCTGGCTCCTGACCAAAGACCACAAGAGAATCGCGCTTCTCTACCTGCTCTCGATCACTGTCTTTTTCGCCCTCGGCGGCCTGATGGCGGTCGGCATCCGCTTGGAGCTGGCGACGCCACAGGGCGACCTCGTTCAACCGGACACATACAACCGCTTGTTCACCATGCACGGCGTGATGATGATCTTCTTCTTTCTCATCCCGTCGATCCCGGCGGTTCTGGGGAACTTCTTGATCCCCATCATGATCGGCGCCAAGGACCTGGCGTTTCCACGCCTCAACCTGGCGAGCTGGTACATCTTCAATATCGGCGGCGCTTTCACTCTGTGGGCGATGCTGGCGGGGGGCGTCGATACGGGTTGGACCTTCTATACCCCCTTCTCGACCAGTTTTTCGAACACTCACGTCATCGCCACCGGTGTGGGGGTGTTCATCGCCGGGTTTGCCTCGATCCTCACCGGGCTCAACTTTCTGGTGACGATCCACACGATGCGGGCGCCCGGCCTGACTTGGTTCCGCTTGCCTCTGTTTGTCTGGGCGCACTACGCAACCTCGATCATCCAGATCCTCGGCACGCCGGTGGTGGCGATCGCCATCCTCCTGCTGGCGGCTGAGCGCCTCTTTCACATCGGCATCTTCGACCCGGCAGTGGGCGGCGACCCGGTGCTCTTTCAGCATCTCTTCTGGTTCTACTCTCACCCAGCCGTCTACATCATGATCCTGCCGTCGATGGGGGTAATCAGCGAGATCATCACAGCCTTTTCGCGCAAGCGGATTTTCGGCTACAAGTTCATCGCGTTCGCCAGCGTGGCGATCGCCGTGCTGGGCTTTCTGGTGTGGGGCCACCACATGTTTCTCTCCAGCCAGTCGGTCTACGCCGGGATGATCTTCTCGGTGCTGTCGATGCTGGTGGCGGTTCCTTCGGCGGTCAAAGTATTCAACTGGACCGCCACGCTCTATGAGGGATCGGTGTCCTGGGAAACACCGATGATCTATGCCCTCGGCTTTATCGGCCTGTTCACCATCGGCGGGCTGACCGGTGTGATGCTCTCGACGCTGGGGATTGACATCCACGTTCACGACACGTATTTCGTGGTGGCGCACTTCCACTACATCATGGTCGGGGGGGCGATCATGGGCTACCTCGGCGGTCTTCACTTCTGGTGGCCCAAGATCACCGGCAGGATGTATCCCGTTTTCTGGTCGAAGATCTCGGCGATCGTGATCTTTATCGGTTTCAATCTCACATTTTTCCCGCAATTCATGCTCGGTTATCTCGGGATGCCGCGCCGATACCATGCCTACCCCGACGACTTCCAGGTGCTCAACGTGATGTCGTCCGCCGGCGCCACGATCCTCGGTGTGGGGTATCTCATCCCGCTTGTCTACTTCATTTGGTCGATGCGCTACGGTAAGAAAGCCGGGGCCAACCCGTGGGGCGCCTTCGGACTCGAGTGGGACGTCGCCTCACCGCCGCTGCCGCACAACTTCGACCAGACACCGGTGGTCGAACGGGAGGCCTACGACTACGCGGCCCAGCACGAGGAGCGCGACGTTGCGTAGCGCCGAAGCTCGTCTAGAGCACCACTTCGACTCTTTCGAGCAACAGAAGGAGTCCTCG
>JAOTZA010000333.1 GCA_029861655.1 Acidobacteriota bacterium
TGCTCGCCGGCAGGCAAGCACCCATCAAGGCGTTGTTGCTCGATCAGCGTATCGTTGCAGGAATCGGCAACATCTATGCCGACGAGTCTCTTCACCGGGCGTCCATCTCGCCTCATCGGCCCGGCGGCACCCTCACCACGGACGAGGTGAAAAAGTTGCGCACAGCGATAAGGGATACGTTGCAGCACGCTCTTCGTTGGGGCGGAACATCGCTCGAAGACCTCACCTACCTGCTCCCCGACGGGCGTACCGGCGACTATGTGAATCGTCTACGGGCGTATGGGCGCGAAGGTAAGCGATGTCGCCGGTGTGGCGGGAGCATCAGCCGCGGCGTCATCCGGGGTCGAAGCTCGTTCTGGTGCCCCGATTGTCAACCGATCTGAGCGGCGGTGTCGACGCTCGAAGAATGTGTTTGATCCGGCTTTCGCCACCGCTTTGAATCACATTCGTGTTATTTCGTTGGTAAGCTCACGTCACCGTGTTTCTCAAGACCTTATCGCTCGCCGGATTCAAGTCCTTTGCGGATCGAACGCGCCTTGATTTCGAAGAGGGCGTAAACGTAGTCGTCGGACCCAACGGATCGGGCAAATCTAACCTTCTCGATGCTCTGGCGTGGGTCATGGGCACGCAGGCGACCCGTGCCCTTCGCACCGAGAAGATGGAAGATGTCATCTTTGCGGGTACTGCCACCCGCCCGGCATTGGGCAGGGCGGAGGTGACCGTCTCCTTCGAGAACTCGGATGGTTTTCTCCCCATCGGTCTCAACGAGGTACGTATGACCCGCCGCCTCTATCGCGACGGCAGCTCCGACTACGAGCTGAATGGAGCGCCGTGCCGGCTGATGGACCTGCACGAACTGCTGTCCGACGGTGGCGTGGGTCGGAGCCAGCATGTGCTGGTCGGCCAGGGCCAAATCGGCACGATTCTGAACGCACGTCCCAACGAACACCGTGCTGTAATCGAAGAGGCTGCGGGCGTTACCAAACACAGGAGTCGGCGGGACCGTTCCGTTCGGCGGCTCGAGCAGACCGAGATCGACCTCGCTCGACTGAATGACATTCTCGATCAGCAGCGCTCGCGGTTGCGGCCCCTCAAACGACAGGCAAACGCCGCCGCCCGCCACGGATCGGTGCGAGCCGACATCAAGGCCTTACATCTGTGGCTCGGAGGAGAGAAACTTCGCGATCTGCGCAATCGCAAAGCTGCCGCCGATACCGAACACAACTCATTATCCAGACGCTCATCCAAAGACGCTTCGGAACTCGACGCACTCAACATCCAGCTCGGCACTCTCCGAGGCGAGGCGACCGAAGTCGGCGAAGCCCTGGAACGGGATACGTCAGCCGTTGCCCGGCTCGAAACGGTCGCTGAAAGGTTCCAACGAATCGGCTTGGTTGCCCGTGAGCGCCGATTCTCACTCGAAAGCCGTCAACGAGGAGTAGGAGAACGACGCGCCGACCTCGAACTCGAGCTTTCGGAACTCGAGAAGGAGATTGGAGCGGCCCGCACTGCTGAGACAGCGGCCTCCAACCTTGCTGAGCGCAGAGAAACCACACTCCGCCAGCTCGAGGATGAGGAACGCTCGCTTGCCGAACAGGTTCAGTTGCCGGCTGAAGGTGTTGTCGCCAATTTGCGAGGAGACCTGAGATCTCTGGAGAACGCTGCCGAGCGTGACGCTCGAGAATCCGATGCGCTGGCGAGGAGGCGCGAGCTGGTCGCGGCTCGCCTGGTCGAGGAGGAGCAGGATGCGGCGACGCTGATTGTTGCGATCCAGGAATCGGACGCAGCCGTCACCGCGGGCCAGCCTGCATACACATCTGCCGGCGAAGAGACCGCGGTCGCTCGAGAACGCCTCGATCAGGCAGACGCGAACAGGCGCGCCAACGAGATTGCACTTGCCGGGGCAGCAGCCCGCTTTGAGGCCCTCGATGCAGCGATGAGTGGGCTGGTCGATCCCATCGCAACGGAGCGGACCGCCGAAGCTGAGGGCGTGATCGGTGCGGTAGTCGGCAGACTCGACGTCCCCGTTGATCTTGCCGGCGCCGTTGACGGAGCGCTCGGAGATTGGCGAGACGCATTCCTTGTGCGCGATGAGGCCACGCTCGAGACGGTCACCACCAATCTCAAATCCGAAGGTCTTGGCGGTGTTGGTTTGGTCGTTCCCGGTTCAGCCGCGCCGCCGACAGCGCGCCCGATTGCCGCAGAGTGGGGAGTGGATGCCCTGGTCGATCGGCTCGGCCCAGATGCTGACCAGGCCTTGGCGATGGCACTTCTTGGGGATGTTGTCATCGCTGAGGGATGGACGTCCGCCTGGCATATCGTTTCGCGGCATCCAGAGATCCGGGGTGTCACACCCGAGGGCGATGTCATCACGGCTCGCGGGATGCGTTTGGCACAACCCGATGGTGCAGGTCCGGCTGCAATGGAGACAGCCGGCGTTGCGGTGGAGAAGGCTGAGATAGATCTCGCCCGGGCAAAGACACTTCTCACGACGACGGAACGAGACTTCTCGCTGCTGCGCGATAGGGAACGAGCGGCGCTCGAAGCGCTCGAGGAACTCGAAGCGCGTCTCGCCGGTCATACGGAGGCCCTGGCACTCAACGAACGTGCTCGGGCCGTCAGCCACGAGGAGCTCGAGCGTATTGACGCGAGGGCTGCTGCCATTGCTTCCGCAGTTGCCGGTAGACAGGAGAGGCTCAGCGTACTTCGCAGCCGTCTCGAGGACTTCGAGGGGGAAGAACGCAACCGGCAGGAAGCCTGGGAGGCTCTCAATCGACGCCGTGACGAGGTTGCGCGACGACGCGATGAAGCCAGGAGGTTGCGCGAGACGGTGGCGGCAGAGTTAGCCGGAGCCTCCGAAAGGCGTCGCCTTCTGGAGAACCGGCTCGAGGTGGCGGGCCGGGAGCTTGCCATGGTGGACGACAGTCCCGTTGATCCGGCAACGATCGTACGACTCTCTCGCATCGAGGATGACGCCAAGCTCACTCTGGCAGTCGTTCGTGACCACATTGTCACTCTGCGGGAGCGACAACGAACGTTGCGGGGCGTGATGGGGGAGGCCGATGAGCGCCTCACAGAGGCCTACGATCGCAGGTCGGAACTGGAGGCGGATCTGTCGCTCGCCAAAGAACGAATTTCTGCGTTGGCGATTGAACTCGCCGAAATCGCGGTGCGAGACGAAGCGGTCGCCGAGACGCTGCGCAGGGACGCCGACGTTACCGAAGATGTGGCGCTCGCCGCACCCAGGCCGGAGTTCGAGGAAGACGAAGATCCCGGAGAACGTCTGATCTCGTTGGAGGCTCAGCTGCGCCGGATGGGCCCGATTAATCCGCTGGCTGCGGAGGAATACGAAGAACTGGCGGCAAATGTCCAGTTGCTCGAAGGTCAGTTGGCCGATCTCGAGGAGTCCCGCAGCGAGTTGCGTAAGGTCATCAGAGCCCTTGACGAGGAGATGGCATCACTGTTCCACAGGGCGTTTGAGGAGATCTCGGCGTTCTATGAAGAGAATTTCGGATTGGTGTTCCCGGGTGGAAAGGGTCGGCTGAGCTTGACCGATCCGGAGAAGTTGCTCGAAACCGGCGTGGAGATCGAGGCCCAGCCGCTCGGAAAGAAGGTGGGCAAGCTGAGCCTGCTGTCCGGCGGTGAGAAGTCGCTT
>JAOTZA010000332.1 GCA_029861655.1 Acidobacteriota bacterium
CGGAGCTTTCGACCGACTGACGATCGATCTTGCCTCGAATCCGCCGCTTGCCGACTTGGAGGTGCTGGCTCTGCTGACCGGGTCGCGGGCCTCCTTGGGTCCGGCCGGAGCTTTCGAAGGTACGCGGGCGGCGGACACGGTCGGTGCGGAGAGCTTTCTCTACGGCCAGGCGACCTCGCTCGTAGCCCAGCGCTTCAATCGACTGTTTGGGCTGGATGAGTTTCGTATCGATCCGCTGACCAGCTCGACCGGCAGCCTCTCGTCGGCGCGTGTGACGGTCGGAAAGCAGCTCTCCCGCGATCTCGCGGCAACCTACTCTTGGGATCCGTCGGAGACCGAGGACGAGATCCTCGAACTCGAATGGAGCGTCAGCCGGTCACTGGTTCTGGTGCTGACCCAGAACGGCGACGGAACCTACGCGCTGGACGCTCGCTGGGAAAAGGCGTTTTGAGAGCCGGCCCGCGGATCTTCCGGGTTCTCGCGAGCCTGACGGTTGTGGTCGTCATCGCTCCCCCGGGAGGTGTGGCTGCAGTGGACCCTGCCGGCGCTCCGGTCACCGCGATCGAGGTTCGGGCCGCCATGCTGCTCGATCCGGAAGAGCGTGGTGAGCTGACTGGTTTGCTGGCGACCTCGGTCGGGCGACCCTTGGATCTCGTCGAAGTGAGGCGTTCGCTACGCAACCTTCAGGCTTCGGGTCTCGTCGGTGAGGCCGAGGCGCGGGTGGTCGTCCAGGAGACGGGGGTTCGGCTTGTCTTTCTACTGGGCCGCCGCGTCCGTGTGACGACGGTCGAGATCGCCGGCAAGCTCGGCTTGAGAAAGCCCGAGCTGGAAGCGGTCCTGGCTCAGGCCGAGGCGGCTCCACTCTCGGGAAGCCGCGTCGTTCGTGGCGTTTACGCGCTGCAGGATCTGCTCGCCGATCGCGGCTTCTTGCAGGCCAAAGTGCGGGTCGACGTCGAGTTGGACGCCGCCGGGGACGAGGCGGCGGTTGTCTACAACGTCGAGGCCGGAGCCCGGACACTGGTGGGTCATCTCCTGCTCGAGGGGTCGCTGGGCACACTGAAAGCCGACGAGTTGATCGACCTGCTGCGGGTGCGCCCGGGCGAGGCGTTGCGGGTGTCGCGGCTCGAAGAGGATCTCGAACGGCTCGAGACGGCTTTCTTCGAGGCCGGATACTGGTTGGCCGAGGTGGAGGGCCCACGCCGTCTTGGCGAGCCCGGTGCGGTCGAGGTGGATCTGGTCTATGGTGTCGAGGCCGGACCGTTGTTCGACGTCGTGGTGCGCGGCGCCGATCTCACGGCCCTGCGCCGTCGCGGTCTCCTGGCAACGCTCGAGGACCGGCGCTACGACGAAGCGCTGCTGCTGCAGACGGTTAGAAATATTCGCCGGCACTACCAGACCCGAGGTCACTATCGCGTCCGGGTCGAGTCGGAAGTCGAGGCGACCGAGGACCGTACTCGCGTCACGCTGGTCGTCGAACCGGGGCCACTCTACGAGCTCGAATCGGTCCAACTCGAAGGCAACCAGTGGGCGAGCGACGCCGAGCTCTTGGAGCGGATGACTACCGCCGTCGGGGGAACGTTCTTCTCCGGTGCCGGTCGGCTTGTAGATCAGCTGCTTGGGGAAGATCTCGCCAACCTGACGTCCTTCTATGCCCTGCAGGGATTTCGACAGGCGAGCGTCGGTCCACCTCAGGTGGTCGAGAGCGGATCCCGTCTGGAAGTTGTCATTCCGATCGTCGAGGGGTCTCAACAGCGAGTGGTGGATGTGGGGTTTGAAGGGCTCGACACCGCGCTGGCGGGCGTCGAGCTCGGGGGACTGGCGGTGCGCCCGGGGAGTCCGTTTCACCCACGGTTGCTTGACGAAGCCACCGAAGAGCTGCTGACGCGGCTCGAGGACACGGGCTATCTGTTCGCGCAGATTCAGCCGCGGCTCGATTGGAACGAGGCGAAGACGCTGGTGACGGTCGTTTTCGAAGCGCTTTCGGGACCGCGGGTCACGGTCGACCGCATTGTCCTGCGCGGGAGCCGGCGCACCGACCCCAAGTTGATCCGTCGAACTCTGGAGCTGGCCACCGGTGACCCGCTCAGTCGTCGGTCGCTTCTCGAGGCACAGCGCCGGCTTTACCGGCTGGGGATCTTCTCTCGTGCCCAGGTGCGGATGGCCGCGGCGCCGCCCTTTTCCTCGCGCCGTGACGTCCTCGTCGATGTCGCCGAGGGCAGCGAGAGACGCCTGACCTACGGCGCCGGCTACGACTCGGAAGACGGCCTCAGGGGTCTGCTCGGTTTCTCGCGTGTCAACTTGTTTGGTCGTGGGGTTGCGGCCCGTTTTGATCTCCGAGTCAGCAAGCGCGAACAACAAGTCCGGACGCTTGTGCGCCAACCGATGCTCGGTCGCTGGTCGATCCCAGTGACCTACTCGCTCTTTGGCGTCGAAGAGGATCAGGAGAGCTTCGACTCGATCCGGCGGGGTTTCCAGATAGAGGCCGAGCACCGGCGCAAGGCGATTGAAACGGCGCTGCTCTACACCTTCAAAATCGTCGAAGTGAAGAATGCCGATGTGGCGCTCGAAGATCTAGAGATCGATCGAGACCTGGCGGAGGTCGAGATTTCGAGCCTGACCCCGAGCCTCTTCATCGACCATCGAGACGATGTGTTGTTGCCCGAGGAGGGCTGGACGCTACGACTACAGACCGAGTACGCATTTCCGTTGTTCGCGGCCGACGCGGAGTTCCTCAAGCTGTTCACGCACCACACTTCGTATGTTCCGCTCGGCGGTTTTGGGACTTTGGCTTCGAGCGTACGCTTGGGCGCCATCGAGCCGGTGGGAAGCGCCGGGATCGAGGATCCGACGCTACCGCAGGGCCTGCCATCGAGGTTTGTCCCCATCTCCGAGCGTTTCTTTGGTGGCGGCCGCACGAGTCACCGGGCGTACCGCCGTGACCGCCTGGGTATCGTCGGCGCGACGCTTCTCGAAACCGAAGATCCCGGCGACCCGGCGACAAGCCGCCTGGTTCCCGTCGGTGGTAACGGTCTCTTTCTCTTTAACTTCGACTACCGGTTCGCGATCGCCGGTCCGCTCGGCGGCACGGTCTTCTTCGATGCCGGCAATGTCTGGGGCGACTGGCGCGACTTCGATCCTTCCGACCTCAAGAAGGGGGCTGGGGTGGGGCTTCGATACCTGTCCCCGATCGGGCCGCTGCGACTCGAGGTCGGGTGGAAGCTAGACCGCGAGACCGGCGAGGACCCGGCTGTGGTCTTCTTGAGCTTCGGCAATCCGTACTAGCGGCACCTGTGACGGTGCGAGCTTCAGTCTTTCCTGCTCGTCACCTGTGAAAAACTCCCGGCCATGAAGCGTCTCGATCTGCGGGTGATCAGCGTCGCCTTTGTCGCGCTGGCCGGCCCGACCGGTGCTGAACAGGGTCCCTCCGCCTCCGGCCCTTTCTTTGTCGACCGTGCTGCCGAGTGGGGGCTCGCGTTCGAGCATTTCAACGGCATGTCCGGTGAGTTCTACTTCCCCGAGATGACGGGGCAGGGCGGCGCGTTCTTGGACTACGACAACGACGGCGATCTGGATGTCTACTTCGTCCAGGGGGGGATGTTGGGGCCCGGTAAGACCCTGGCCGACGCCGTGTCACCTCCGGCGCCCGGAACGCCAC
>JAOTZA010000334.1 GCA_029861655.1 Acidobacteriota bacterium
GTGAAGGACTTGGGAACAAGTTCCTCGGTCACCTCCGCGACGTCGACGCGATCCTCCACGTGGTGCGCTGTTTCGAAGACGAGAACATCGCCCATTCGACCGGTACACCGGATCCGGTTCGCGATGTGGCGATTGTCGAGACCGAGCTTCTGCTGGCCGACCTCGAGACCGCGGCGCGTGCCGTGGCGAAGTCGAAGCGGGCGGCGCTCACCGGCAAGGGGGCGGGAAAGGACGAGCTGGCGCTGTTCACCAAGATCGCCGAGGAGCTCGCTAAGGGTGTCGCGGTTCGCGATCTGGACCTGCGTGAAGACGAGCGCCGAGCCTTTGCCGACACGCGCTTTCTGACCGACAAGCCGTGCTTGTATCTGGCCAACACGGGCGAGGGCGATCCGTCGGGTCAGGGGCCGCTCGTCAGCGAGTTGAAAGAGGCCAAGGGGGCCGAGAGCGTGCTGCCGGTCTCGGTGGAGATCGAGGAAGAGATCTCAGAGCTGCCGCTGGAGGACCAGGCCGATTTTCTGGAGAGCCTGGGCCTCGAGGAGACGGCCCTCGATCTCGTGGTCACCGGCTGCTACCGACTTCTCGACTTGATCACTTTCTACACGGTGGCCAACAACAAACTCGCCGCTTGGCAGCTCCGGCGAGGCGGCAGGGTGATCGAAGCCGCGGGACAGATCCACAGCGACATGGAAAAGGGCTTCATCCGAGCGGAGGTCATGGCGCTCGATGACCTGTTACGCCTTGGCAGCCACCAGGCGCTCCACGACCAGGGTCTTCTTCACGTCGTCGGCCGGGACCACACCGTCGAGGATCGGAACGTTCTGTATATCCGTTTCAAAGTCTGAGCCCGTGCGCAGGATCGACTAACGCAGCACGTCGACATCCCAGGACACCATCTTGAGCTTCTCGCCGCAAGCTGCGCAGAACTCGTCGACGCCCTTCATGAGTCGGGCCACGGCTTCCTCGCTGAGAATGGTGAAGAGCACCGCCGAGGTCTTGGGGAAAGCGCGGGAACCGAGACGCAGGCCGGTTGTGCCCATTCCGGCTGCTTGCGAGATCTCCGTGTAGCCCTCGACACCCGAGTGGTTCAAGAACACCTCGAGCTCCTCTTTCTTCGATTCGTCGACAATGATCATCAGCATTTTCATCGATCGTCTCCCGCGACCTGCCGGCCGACACTGAGGATGTACATGTAGTAGAGGAGTGGGATGACCAGAAGCGTCAAGGCGGTCGAGACAACGACGCCCGAGATGAGCGCCACGGCCAGCCCCTGGAAGATCGGGTCGAGCAGGATAACCAGACCGCCGACTACGAGGGCGGCAGCGGTCAGCGCGATGGGGCGGAAACGCACCGCCCCAGCCTTGACAACAGCTTCTTCCAGCGACTCTCCGGCCGCCAGCTCGAGGTTGATGAAATCGACCAGGAGAATCGAATTGCGGACGATGATGCCGGCCAGGGCGATGAAGCCGATCATGGAGGTGGCGGTGAAAAAGACTCCGCCCAGGGCATGGGCCGGAAGGATGCCGATCAAGGTCAGCGGGATCGGCGCCATGATGATGAGCGGCGTCACAAACGATCGGAACCAACCCACTACGAGCACATAGATCAGCACCAGTACCACAGCAAAGGCGATGCCCATGTCACGAAACACGTCGTAGGTGATCTGCCATTCGCCGTCCCATTTGAGGGTGTAGCGGGTCGTGTCCTCCGGCATCGAGGATGAGAGCACTTCGATCGGTTGCCCCGAGGGTCCTTCGAGCTCGGCGATGCGGCGCTGCATGTCGAGGATGCCGTAGACCGGTGACTCGTCGGCACCGGCCACCTCGCCGACAACGTAGGAAACCGGTTGCAGATTCTTGTGGTAAATGAAGCGCTCGCCTTGTGAGGGCACGGGCCGGACCAGTTCGCTCAGCGGCACCATCCGGCCGTCGGCGGCGTGAACGTGAACCGCCAGAAGCCCTTCGGCGCTCGATCTCTGGGAGCGCTCGAGACGCAGCACCAGCGGAACCGGCTCGCGCGCGTTTTCGTCATGCAAGAGCCCCGCGTCGGCTCCGTCGAGCGCCACCCGGAGCGTTCGCACGACGGCTTCCGGTGTGATGCCCAGCCGCGCGACCTTCTCGCGGTCCACTTCCAGTTCGAGCTTGGGACCGCGCTCTTCAATCCACCAGTCGACATCGACAATGCCGGGAGTCGACTCGAAGATCTCCCGCACGCGAGATGCAAGTTTCACTCGCTGCTCCAAGCCGGGGCCGTAGATCTCGGCCACCATGGTCGAGAGCACCGGCGGTCCCGGTGGCACCTCGGTGACCTTGACGTTGGCGCCGGTGCCCTCGGCCAATGGCCGCAGTCTGTCCCGCAGCTCTTTGGCGAACGGATGACTGGCCCGGTGCCGGTGGTGCTTGGGGAGGAGGTTCACCTGGAGGTCCGCGACCAGCGGTCCGGAGCGCAGGAAGTAGTGTCGCACCAGGCCGTTGAAGTTGAACGGCGCCGACGTGCCGACGTAGATCTGGACATCGGTGACCTCCGGCAGTTGCCGGGTCTCTTCGGCGAGCGATCGGGCGACGCCTGCGGTCTGCTCGAGGGTCGATCCCTCCGGCATGTCGATTACGACCTGGACCTCGCTCTTGTTGTCGTAGGGCAACATCTTGACTTTGACCCAGCGCAGCGGCAGAAGCGCCAGCGAGGCCAGAAGCAAAAAGGCGACCGTGCCGATCAGAACCCAGCGCCGCCAGGCCTTGGCCAGCAGAGGCTGGAAGAGCTCGGCATAGAGTCGTGAGAGCCTGGTTTCACGCGGCGTCTCCGCGTCGGGATCGGCCGGTTTGTCGGTGTGATCTCGGGACAACGCTCCGGCCTTCTTGTAGAACAGTTTGTAGGTCAGCCAAGGCGAGACGACAAAGGCCACCACGAGCGAGAAGAGCATCGCCGCCGAAGCGTTGATCGGGATCGGGCGCATGTAGGGGCCCATCAGACCCGAAACAAACGCCAGGGGAAGCAACGCCGCGATCACCGCGAAGGTTGCGAGGATTGTCGGGTTGCCGACTTCGTCAGTCGCGTACACGGTGGCTTGGCGGGGGTTGGTCCAGCCCAGTTTGTAATGGCGGTGGATGTTCTCGACGACGACGATCGCGTCGTCCACCAGGATGCCGATAGCGAAAATGAGGGCGAAGAGCGTCACCCGGTTCAGTGTGTAGCCGAATAGATAGGAGGCCGCCAGAGTCATCGCCAGGGTGGTCGGCACCGCCACCAGCACGACCACCGCTTCGCGCCGGCCGAGGGCGAGAGCCATCAGGATGACGACCGCCAGAGTCGCGATCCACAGGTGCTTGATGAGCTCGGAGGATTTCTCGCCGGCGGTGAACCCGTAGTCGCGCGTCTTTGTTACCTGGATGTTGGCTGGAATCACGGGTCCGCTGAGCGAGGCGAGTCGATTGTCGAGCTCGGCGACAAGTTCGACGGCGTTGGTGCCCGGCTTCTTTGCCACCGCCACCGTAACCGCCGACGCGTCGAGGCCGGCCGGCAGGTCTTTGCCACCGGCAGCCGCGCCGGCCGCACCCGCCATCATCCAGACATAGTCCGCCGCCTCGTCGGCGCCATCGGTCACTTCCGCTACGTCGCGCAGAAACACCGGACGACCGCCGTAGACGCTCA
>JAOTZA010000335.1 GCA_029861655.1 Acidobacteriota bacterium
GACACTCAAAAAGAGGGCGGTCAGGACTGCGGAGTCGGTTCGTAGCTTCATACGGCGGGGTCTCCTGGATGGGCTGAGGCTCTCCCCCACATTCTGACAAGCAAAGGGTGCAATTGCCAAGCCAGCGCCGCACGCTTGCTCGTCCAGAACGCGAAATGACAAAACTCGAGAAAGCTAGAGCCCACCCGGCCGGCACCGGGCGGGCCCATGAAAACAGGCTCTACCGAGGTCTATTCGCCTTCGACCTCGCCCTCCATCATCGCGCCCTCGCCGTCGTGGGCGTACATCGCCGGGATGTAGCTCATGTCGGCCCGGATGGTGTAGTTCTCGGCCGCGAATCCTCCCGGGAACCCGTGGGCAAATCAAGTCAGTCGCACACAGTCTGCCTTTCTCTACGCAGATTCCCCACGCAGGTTCACGCTGTTTCCGGGACTGTCCCCAAAACACGCTTCCGCCAGGGAAGGGGCGGTCCACTACAATACGCGCGCGATGCGGGTCTTTCTAAGCAATCTCGGCTGCAAGCTCAACCAGGCGGAGCTCGAGGCTCTGGGACGTCAGTTCGTGGACGCCGGATACTCGGTCGCACCGGCGCTTGCCGAGGCCGATCTTCATGTGGTCAACACCTGCACCGTGACCCACGCGGCGGCTCGCGACTCGCGGAAGCTCGCCCGCCGGGGCCGACGGCTCAACCCGCACCTCAAGACCGTACTGACCGGCTGCTATGTGACGGCCGAGCCAGAGGAGGCCGCGGCGCTAGCCGGGGTGGACCTGGTGGTGGCCAATCGCGACAAGGACGAGCTGGTGGGCAGGGTCCGGGGAGCCTTCGAGGACGCGGTACGCGAGGTGACGGCGCCACTCGATATTCCTTATGTTCCTCTGGAGTTTGGCAACTCGCGCGCGCTGGTCAAGATCGAAGACGGATGCGACATGAACTGCGCGTTTTGCATCATCCCGATCACCCGCGGTCACCAACACAGTCGCGACGGCGACTCGATCGTCCGGGAAGTCGAGTCACTAGTAGCCAAGGGGTTCCACGAGATCGTGTTGACCGGCGTCCAGATTTCCTCCTATCGCGCGGCGGTCCGGCGGGGCGAGCGCGGCGGTCTATTTGAGCTGGTTTGCCGCTTGCTAGAGGAAACCTCGGTCGGGAGGCTGCGGCTCACGTCCATCGCGCCTTGGCAGTTCGACCGCCGATTGCTCGAACTGCTCTCGTCGGGGGTTTTCTCTGGGGTCTCCTCCGGAAGACTGTGCCGCCACCTCCATCTGTCGCTCCAAAGCGGTTGCGATGCGACGCTCGAGAGGATGGGGCGACCCTATACGACCGGTGAGTTCGCCGCTCTGGTCGACGAGATTCGCAACCACGACCCGGCTGTACAGGACGTCGCACTAACGACCGATGTCATCGTTGGCTTCCCCGGCGAGACCGATTCCGAGTTCGAGGAGAGTCTGGCTTTCTGTTCCTCGATCGGTTTCGCCCGCATCCATGCTTTCCCCTACTCGCCAAGACCCGGAACCGAGGCGGCGACGTTGCCCGATCCGGTTCGGCACGAGATCAAGAAGAAGCGCATGGCACGGCTTCTCGAAGTGGCCTCGCAAGCCGAGCGCCATTTTCTTCAGAGCCAGATCGGCCTCGAGGCCGAGGTGCTGTGGGAGTCGCAGCGCCAGGGTGTCTGGTCCGGCGTGACCGACAACTATGTTCGCGCCGTCCGCCGGACCGAGGCCGATCTCGGCGGCCTCGCCAGCCAGGAGCGCTTGCGTTCGCTCCGGGGCAACGCCATCGAAGTCGACTCCGGGTGGGAGCGACTTGCCCGTCCAGCATCCATATCTTTTGTCGAGCCGGCAGCCGGCTAGAGCCCAGGAGGACACTCGATTCCTAAAGCAACCGACAAGAGAAAGTCAGATCTGCTACCGCTTGAGGAGATCGGCGGGCGCATCGAGCGCGCTCTCGAGTACTCCCCAGCTGACGAGACCGAGATCGTCTGGTTGGAGACTCGGCGTGGCACGGGCCGCCGTCAGCGGGCTCGTATCGACGTGCGAACAAACCCGGAACGGGCGATCCTCGTTCGCGTGATCGATCGAGGTCGGGTGGGCAGCCACAGGACCGGCAACGGCGACAAAGGCGACCTCGCGGCAGCTATTCGACAAGCGACGGCTCAGTCACGTGCCCGCGACCCCCTAGCCGGGCTGCACCACCTCCCCGCCGACGACAGCCCTCTCGACGGACCGATCGACGGTCTCTACGACGAGGAGATCGGCAGGATGGGAAGCGGCCGGGCCAAGTCCCTCCTGGACTCTCTGCCCGCAAAACAGGAGACGCTCTACATGTCCTGGTCGGAAGGCCGCATCGCGGTCTTCAACAGTCGCGGCATCCGACGCACGGCAAGGGTCAGCGCGCTCGGTTTCGAGGTCCGCACCGGCCGCCGCCCCGGATCGGGACGAGCCGGCGATGCGGCGCGGCGGCTGGCGGCGATGGACCTCGAGGGGCTGATCGCGATGGCGCGGGATCGCCGAGGCGACGGCAACCCCGGCGAGCTACCCGCTGGTCCGACTCCCGCCGTGCTCTCTCCAGCCACGGTCATCGAACTGCTCGATCTCTTGAACCACACCTCCTTTTCCGCCAAGGCCTACTACGACGGCACATCTTTTCTGCGCGAGCACATCAACATCCAGGTCTTCGACCGCCGCTTCCACCTATTGGACGACGGCACCGAGTCCGCCGGGCTCCCGTTCCCGTTCGACCTCGAGGGAACCGCCAAGGGACCGATCGATCTGATCGCCAAGGGGACCCCGAAGACGCCGACACTCGACCAACGACAGGCGGCGGTGTTGGGGCTCCCACCGACGGCCCACGCCATCGGCGGCGACAATGCACAAGCCGAGAACCTGTTCCTCGAGACCGGAGAGGAAACCGAAGCCGAACTCGTTGAGAAGACAGGTGACGGAATCTGGGTCGGCTGGCTCGAAAACCTCGAGTGCTACGAACCCAAGCGAGTCCTCTTTCGCGCCCGCGCCCGTGGCGTGCGAGCGATCCGCAACGGCCGCCTGGGCAAACCTCTCCCGGACTTCATCTGGGAGGACAGCATGCTGCGGACCTTCTCTAGCCTCCCAGGTCTGGCAAGCGGCGCCGCCAGCCGGCTGAGCGCCGACGGATGTCTCGGCGGAGTGACAGCTCCGGCGGTGGCCGTGACAGCGATCGAAGCCAACGGCCGCAGCTAGCCGGACCGTCAGCGGCGGCGAAGCAATACGACGGTCTGGTCGTCTCCCTGAGCCGCTCCGGCCGCAAAACCGGTCACCGCCCCGTCAACGGCGGCGAGCACTTCGCCAAGCGGCTGATGCCGGTGGCTCGTCAGCAACTCGATCAGACGTGGTTCGCCGAACTCTTCATCCTCCGGTGACTCACACTCGGTGATGCCATCGCTATAGCAGCAGAGCAGATCGCCGGACTCCATCTCCAACGAGCCGAGTTCATAGCTGGCACCGGCAAAGAGTCCGATGGGAAAACCGGCACTGGGCAACCTTGTCGTTTCGCCACTCGCTCTGGCGAGAATCGGCGGGTTGTGGCCGGCGTTTACAAAACGGACACAACCTTCTTTGCCGTCCAGATCGGCCAGGAACAGCGTGATGAACT
>JAOTZA010000336.1 GCA_029861655.1 Acidobacteriota bacterium
TAGGTGTACTTGAGCGTCAGCAGCCGACGCCGCTCGGTGGGATGTAGCGCGTAGACCCATGTTTCTTCCAGTTCTCCGGCTTCCCCTTCATAGGTGCCTCGGGCCGTGAACGCCGTACCGGTGGGCGTGCCCAACTCGCGGTTGCCTAGGTAGGTTCCACCGGGAAGGCTCTCGAACGCTGCTTTCCTGGCCTTGACCTCCTCGACCAGATTGACGCCGTTTGGCCGGAGTTCGCCGACCGAGATGGCGGCGCGACCCTCGCCGTCACCGGCCAGCGAACGAAGCTCGATCGTGTCGCCGTCGGCCGTGACGACTTCGAAGGGGTCGGGGAGGGCCGCGATCACCAGCGCGAGGGTGGGGTTCTCCACTCGTTCAACTTCTGTCTCGGAGGTCTGTGGCCGCTGGCAAGCGACGGAGACAAAAATCACCAGGATTGCCAGGATCAACGGCAGTTGCGGAATCAGGATGGCTCTCTTCATGTGGCGGAGTTTAACCTCGGTCTCGACCCTGGGGTGGGGTACACCGCATCGATTCCTCCTCGCGTCTCGCAGGGCACACCGTAAGTCCTTGCCGCGCGACCATCTGGACTTCGACCACGGGCTGCTAGGGCTCGGGGTCGACGATCCCGCCTACTGCGGGGCCGCGCGGGTCGCCCGCGGCCTCGAAGTCGCCGCCGGCGAGCCGGCGAACCGCATGGACACGAGCCAGACCCGAGCTTTCCGCCAGCAGATGGCCGAACCCGCTGAGCGCCTCACGGGTTTCGGGAGCCAAGGCATCGTCTTCGTAGCCGATTCGATCAGGGAACCACTGGTGGTGGATCCGCGGTGTGTCGATCGATTCCTGAAGGCCGTGTTCGCCGGTCAGGAGGCCGAGCAGCGCCTGGGCCACAGCGGTTGGGATCTTGGATCCGCCGCGACCTCCAATCGTGATCGACTCGTCGCCCTTCCAGGCCAGCGTGGGGCTCATCGAGGAGAGCATCCGACGGCCGGGTCGGATCTCATTGGCCGGCCCCTGGATGAGGCCATAGGCATTGGGCCGACCCGGTACCGTGGCGAAATCATCCATTTCGTTGTTGAGTAGGAATCCGGCTCCCGGAACCAGTAGACCGCAGCCAAAGCTCCCATTGAGCGTGGTGGTGAGCGCAACCAGATTGCCGTCGATGTCGGCGACCGCCAGATGGTTGGTCTCGGAAGGTTCGCGGATTGGCCCCAGCCTCTCGAGGAGTTCGAAGAGCTCGGCATGGTCACCGCCCGCGACTCTTTCCGACGGCATCGCTTGCTCGGCCTCGATCGAGCCGGCAAGGCGGGCCAACCGGTCTCCGGCAAGAAGCGCCGTTGGTTCCGCCTGGGTTGAGCCGGGGTCGCCGAGGAGCACTCGGTCGGCGAAGACCCGGCGCCACACTTCGGCCAGCATATGCGCGCGCCGGGCGCCTCGCGGCATCTCGTGCGCGTACCCGAGCCGCTCGAGGAGCTGCAGCGATCCGCCGACCAGAAAACCGCCCGACGAGGGTAACCCCATCGAGGCAAAGCTCCAACCGAAGGCATCGAAGCGAAGCGGTTCACGCCACACCGGTTGATAGGAGGCCAGGTCCTCTATGGTGAGAATTCCGCCGTAGCGACGCGATGCGGTCGCGATCGCACGGGCGATGTGACCGGACTGAATCGCCTCCCGCCCCTGATCCGCATAGGCCTCGAGAGTGGCCGCCAGATCGGGCAGGAACACGCGGCTTCCCACCGCAGGCGGTTCACCACCCGGGAGCCAGATGGCGGCGGTTTCTGGAAACCTGGCCAACCGTTCACGCGTTCCCTCCACCGCCTCGTTGAGCCGGCGCGTGACCAAGAACCCATCTCGAGCCAAGACGATCGCCGGCTTGACGACATCCGACCAGGGAAGCTCTCCGAAGCGGCTGTGGAGTTCCTGCAGGCCCGCGGGTGACCCCGGGACGCCGGCAGCCAGCGGGCCCACCCAGGATGCTCCAGGTCTGGGCTCGCCCTTCTCGTCGAGGTACATGTCCCGATGAGCTGCCGCCGGAGCCGTCTCGCGAAAGTCCAGAGTCGCAAGCTGGCCCTCGACCCGCACGACCGCGAATCCGCCGCCGCCCAGGTTGCCGGCCTCCGGGTGGACGACCGCCATCGCCAGAGCCGTCGCCACCGCAGCATCGACGGCGTTGCCGCCGGCACGCAGGATGTCCAACCCGACCGTTGTCGATGTCGCTTCGGGGGAGACGACGGCGCCGCCTGAACCTCGGACGGCTGGAAACGAAGCCGCTAGGACAGGCGAAGGGTCGGTGAGCATCACCAAGGCGAGCGCCGGGACTGCAAGAATGGTTTTTCTCATTTGCGAAGGTAGTCCTCGAGTAGTTGGATGGCTATTCTCATGAAATCGCGCTCGGTGACGATCCCCACCAGGTGGTTGTCGTCCTGGACCACCGGTAGGCAGCTGATTCCGTTGGTGCGCATTCTGCGCATCGCGTCGAGGGTCGTTGTCTCGGGGCGAGCGGTAATGACATTGGCCCGCATGATCTCGGAAACCGGGGTTGTGGTCGCCGAACCGGGCGTGCTGGCGGTGCTCAGTCGGAGTAGAGACCGATGGGTGATAAGACCCACGAGACGATTCTTGTTGTCTTCCACCGGAACATGTCGGATGTGCTTCCAGTCCATGACATAGGCGGCCACATCGACCAGGTCGTCTTCGTGGACAGTGAATAGGTCGCGGGTCATGAAGTGCTCGACTCGTTCGTAGTGATTTCGGTGATCTCCGGCCTCGTGCAGCTCGGCGAGCGACCAGGTATGAACCGGGGCGCCCTCGAGCTGCCGCTCGATCGTCCCGGCGACAATGGCGGCGAGAGCCTTTGAGGGCTCCGTGGAGCGGCGCATTGAGTCGAACGAATCGACGATCCAACGCGATCCGGTCTTGAGAGACCGCGTGCGTTCTTCGATGACCTCGAGGTAGCGGTCGATGTCCGAGTCGTCGACCCCGATCTTTCCGAGTCCAACGCGCGCCAAAGGCAGGAGCTCCTCCAGAATCAGTTCCTGAACCGGCACATTTCGTCTTCCGGGCCAGTCGAGGTGTGCCGCCATCCCCAGCCGCGCGGCCTTGATGAAGTTCTCGTGCGCTGCCTCGAAGTCCATCACCCGAGTGATGTCGTCATGGGCTTCGTCTATTCCGCGAAGCAGACCAAACCAGAAGGCGGCATTGGCGATCTCATCTAGAGGCGTCGGACCCGCCGGAAGCACTCGGTTCTCGATCCGCAAGTGAGGCTTGCCGTCGCTGATCCCGTAGCAAGGGCGATTCCAGCGGTAAACGGTGCCGTTGTGAAGACGGAGCGCTTGCAGTTGCGGCGCGATTCCCCGCTGCAGGCACTCGAACGGATCCTCGGTCACTTCTCGGGTCATGATCACCTTGAAGCGAGCCAGGTCCTCCTGGAAGATCTCGAGTGCCGATTGCTTGATCCAGGCGCGGCCGAAGCTTACGCGGGGTGTGCTCTCGCGAAGGGGGCCGGTCAGCGAGCGGGTGTCGATCGATTGCTGGAAGAGCGCGATGCGGGTCTCACGCCAGAGCTGTTTGGCAAAGAGCATCGGCGAGTTGGTGGCCGCCGCGAGAACGGGCGCCGCAATCGCT
>JAOTZA010000051.1 GCA_029861655.1 Acidobacteriota bacterium
ATAAAGAATTTAACTTGGTGGGCCGTGAGGGAATCGAACCCCCGACCATCAGATTAAAAGTCTGCAGCTCTACCAACTGAGCTAACGGCCCCAAAAGCGGGCGAAAGTATATCGGAGGGAATGGAACACACCTGACGGGGACACCAAGGAATGGTGTCCCCGTTTTGAGCGGTCGGGCAGATAGGTAACAGTTCAGACCGGGTACATGGGTGACAGTCGGGAGGTCCGAGTTGTTGTTCTTCTTCCTCTGTGTTCCCGTCGCCGTAGACGCTGTGGGAACGGTGGGAGCTGTGGGAAACCCACAGGGTTTTCCAGGGCGGGGGTGAGGCGGGGCAGCTTCCACGGTTTCCATAGCGCGCCGCAACGTCTTCGTTCTCCTCACAGCAGATCCAGACTCTCCTTTCGCTCATCATAGCGACCCAGCAGGAGTGGTCCGAAGCGCACCGACCAGAGTCCATCATCTGTTTCCTCGAGACCGATGCGCTGGCCTCCTAGGGTCTCGCTAACAAACAGCATCCGACCACGCCACTTGATCTCTCCCTTCGGGCGGACACATCGGACCTCGTAGTGGCCCGGGTAGCTCACCTCTGGCGTCTCTTGCGGGTAGGTACGACTCGAGGGCGTGTAGAACTCGGCGGGTTGCCTCATGCCCAGGCTCTCATGCGGTCGCTGCTCGTTGTACTCCTGGCGAAAGTGGTCGAAGGCCCACTGCTGGGTTTGCATGCGGGACGCTGGAGGGCGTGCCGTGGCCGCCTTCAGCGTCCGGTGCATCCTCTCGTGACAGCCGTTCTGCTCGGGGTGGCCGGGCTCGATGAGTACCGGCTCGATCCCCAGCAGGACCCACCACACCGACAACCTCGAGAGCCGACGCGGGGAGCGTGCGGCTGCAAACGGACTCCCCCCATCGGTCAGGATCTTCGTCGGCAGACCGTACTCGGCGAAGAGACGTTCGAAAGCCGGCCGCACACCGGCCAAGGCTACCGAGCTCTTGGCCTCGCATCCCAGCAGATACCGGCTGCTCTGATCGGCCACCGTCAGCGGATAGCACAGCTGGCCGTCTCCCATGCGAAACTCACCCTTGAAATCCGCCGTCCACAAATCGTTCGGCTGCCGGACCTCGACCACCGGCTTGGCCGGTCTCGGATGCTGCCGCCTGCGAGCTCGCGGCTCGACCAGGCCGTGGCGCTTGAGGATCTCACCTGCAGTGCTCGCTGCCGGCCAGCCCCACTTCGGATGCCGCCGGCTCAGAACCACCAGCAGCTTCCGCGGGCCCCAATGCGGATGCTTCCGGCGTTGCTCGACCAGCGCCTGCTCACAGCGCGGCTCGGTACGATGGGGGCACCTCTTCGGGGCCCGGGATCGATCCTTCAGCCCGTCGAGGCCCTCCTGCGAGTAGCGCTTGGCCCACTTGTATCCCGTCTTGCGGCTGATCCCGAAAGCGAGGCACAACTCCGTCATCGTGTAGGCACAGCTCGTCAGCGCTCCGATGAAGCGCACTCTCTGATCCATCCGCGTCCTCTCGTCCCATGGCATCGAAGTCCCTCCGATGCCCATGATGGACCCACCCAACCGTCACCCATGTGCCCGGTCTCATCTGTTACCCATGTACCCGGTCTGTACCGTGGGTGGCACCCCCTCCCCGGGACCCTACCCCTTCCTCGAGTTAGATATCTTCTCGGCTCTCGCCCCGGGGGCTGGAATTGTGATGAACGCAGGGGCCAACGTGCACTCCGGCTTTAGGAGCGCAACAGCTCCAGCCTACTTCCTACCGGGCTCCGTTGAGCTTCGCGCCAGGTCAGCCACGGCTGCCGGACCCGCCACACAAAAGTGGGAGGAGGCCTTGGGATCATTGTCCGCTATGGACCTACCCCGCTTCGGCGGGACACCAAGTTAAGCCTCTCGGCTGTCATTGCTGACTCTATCCTGGCCGGACCGTGCGCTCCGGCTTTCCGGGCAAGACCGGAGAGGAGCCTCGCGGCCCCCCCGGCAGCGGCCTGGTCAGACGCTAGTCGCCACGCGGACTGTGGATGAATCCCGTGTCGCGGCCGATCCCTGAGATCTCATCTAGAGCACAGGGGAACTCAGGATCCGCAGCCACTGCGGCCAGCAATCCGTCCGGGATCTCGACGGTTGGATCGCCCACCAGCTTCAGTTTCATCTTCATGCCGTGCAACTCACCAGTGCCCTGGCCGACGGCTCTCCCGAAGCTCGAGACCCAGCCAGCGAGGCTGGAGTTCCACGTCCCATCGAACGTTCCTGGATAGGAATCTGGTAGGTATTCCAGTGAGAACGTACCGAACAGTCTGCCCGTACCGGTCACGGGATCGAGGTTGGCGTTACCGACGACCGTGTCGGTTCCGACCCTCGCGAAATCGTCTGCATCGTAGAAGACGCCAGTGGCAACTCGTCCCCTACCATGAAAAACGCCGTCCTCGGATATCCAGGACGTACCTGGGTCGAGCACACACCCGACCTCCCAGAAATCAACCTGTGTCTTGGTCGACTTCGCTGCCGATGAACTGGCCGAAACGACGACTCCCCCAACCAAAAGCACGCTGGCCAGAGCTACTATTTGTCTCTTCTTCACGATCTTCTTCCCTTCTTCTCGTTGAGTCACTCACGGTCAGGCTCTCGCTTCCCGTGTTCGTCCCTATGTCAAGATGGCGCTCCGACTGCCTAGCTTCGCTGCATCGCGTCACCTCCCCAACGGCCTCCGCGCGGCCCAAACCACATCCAGCCCTTGGCAGCCCGGCGGTCTTGGGGTCTTCGTGGCGGGCGGGTTCAACCGTCGCGGAGAAGCGAGGACCCGTGGCTTTGCGGCCCTGGGTTTTCCCAGGTGAGCCTTTGTCGAGGCAGGCTCACATCTACGCCCGCAATGGCAGAACAGCAACACCCTAGCGGGTGGGCAAAGATCAGGGATTCGGAGCTATCGATTCAGGTAAACGGCAAAGAGCCATCAACGGCGCCGTTCGGAGCTATCGACTCAGGTAGACACTAGAGAACCGTGTTGCCAAAACGAACCTCGTACCAGTCGCTGTCGCGACCCAACCGACTCAGAGGAAAGTCCCTTTCGAGCCGCAAGAGCACCCGGCTCGCGGAATCTCGGCGTTGACGAATCGGAGTACCGCGCGGCGCCCACATCCTTGGGTTGACGCCGAGGAAGTCGGTGTCGACCACCCGGACCACTTCCACCTCCGCGCCGGTTCGGGACCGGCAGCCAAGTCCCCGCCACCGTCCGTTTCCGTCCTCGCCGCCTCCACCGCCAGATAGCGGGCCCTGAACTCATTGGCCAAGGCTCCGACCACCGGCCATTCTTCGGCACGCGCGACGATCTCGGCCTCGGGGTAGCGGGTGGCGAGCGCAAGAAGCAGCAGGATCAGGACCACACCCGCCAAGAGCAGCGGCGCGGTCACATCGCGGAGACGCATCGAGGCCATGCTAACGCGCCTCAGGACGCCTCAGCGATCTTGTAGACTTCGCGGCGATGACTTCCGACAACACTGACAGGGCCGATCTCACCGACCGAGTAGCCCTGGTCACCGGGTCAAGCTCGGGTCTCGGGTACGCCGCCGCCGAGGCTCTCGCCAGGCGCGGTGCGAGGATCGTCTTGAGCAGCCGTGGTGGCGACAAGCTGGCCACCGCCGAACGGCGGTTGAGCGCGGTGTCTCCCGAGGTGATCTCCGTCGCCGCCGATGTTCGCGACCCCCTGCAACTCGAAGACCTGGTCTCGACCGCCGAAGAAGCTCTGGGATCGATCGACATCCTGGTCGCGAATGGCGGCGGCCCCAAGGTGAAACCCGCCGCCGAGCTGGACGACGCCGACTGGGAGGAGGCTTGGCCGCTGGTGTTTCTCTTCGTGCCACGCCTTTGCCGGCTGGTCTTGCCGGCGATGCGGCGACGCGGCTGGGGCCGCATCGTAGCGATCAACTCGGTCTCCACCAAACAACCGATCGCCGGGCTGGCCCTCTCGAACAGCCTGCGTCCGGCGGTGATGGGCTATGTCAAGACGCTGGCACAGGAAGTGGCCGCGGAAGGCGTGACGATCAACGCAGTGCTTCCCGGGTACACGCGTACGGAACGCCAGCTCGAGATTGCCGAGGGCATTGCAGCTCGTACCGGAGCCGGTGTCGACGAGGTCCTGGCCGAGCGCCAGGGCGACTTCCCCATCGGACGCATGGCCGAGCCGGGAGAGATCGGCGAGGTGGTGGGTTTTCTGTGCTCCGACGCCGCTTCGTATCTCACTGGACAAGCGGTTACAGTGGACGGCGGCTACGCCCGTGGCCTGCTCTAGGGGAATTCTCATCCACAACCCGTGCTCCGGCAGAGGACGACGGCTGCTGGGTGACGTCGAACGGGCGCTCAAGCGGAGCGGGTACTCACTCGAGAGCCACCAGACACGGGCGCCCGGCCACGCGACCGATCTGGCCCAGAGTGCGGCCCACAACGGAGCCGGCTTCGTCTTCGCCCTCGGCGGCGACGGCACTCTGAGAGAGATCGCCGCCGGTCTTCTGGGCACGGAGACGGTTCTTGTGCCGCTTCCCGCTGGGACGACCAACGTCGTCGCGATGGAACTCGGCCTGCCGCTCGATTCGTTGCGTGCCGTCGGCGCCCTCGAGAACGCCAGGGTGCAATCGATCGACGTGGGGCTGTGCGCGGGCATGCCCTTCTTGATGCAAGCCTCGGCCGGTTTCGATGCGTTGGTCCTATCCCGGCTCTCGCCCGTTCTCAAACGCCACCTGGGCAAGATCGCTTTCGCCTTCACCGGACTAAGAGAGTTATGGCGCTATGAGACCCCGCGGATCAAGTACACCCTCAACGGCAAGGTCCGGCATTCGAGCTTTGTGGCGGCCTGCAACATTCCCCGTTACGCCGGCGCCTTCAGACTGGCGCCGACGGCCGCGCTCGACAGTGGCCGACTTCACGTGATTTCTTTCCGCGGCACCGATCGACGAAGAGTCTTGTCGTTCGCCTGGGACCTCGTCCGTGGTCGCCACCTCGAGCGCGACGATGTCGATCTGGAGGACACGGACCATCTCGAACTCGTCGGGCCCGAAGACGTGGATGTACAGCTCGACGGCGACGCTTTTCGCTTTTCGATGCCGATCGACATCCGCCTAGCAGCCGACAAACTGCGGATCCTCAGGCCCTGGTGAACTACTTCCTCATCTTCCTCTCCGGCGCCGCGGCGCTTGTCTACGAGGTCGTTTGGAGTCGCCAGCTGGCGACGTTTCTGGGCATCAGCAGCCAAGCGACCACGGTGGTGCTCGCCACCTTCATGACCGGGCTGGCGCTCGGCAGCCGCATACTCGGTCCTTGGGCCGACCGCCGCCGAGACCCGCTGCGCCTCTTTGGACTCTTCGAACTCGGGATCGCGATCTGCGGGTTGCTGGGAATCTGGCTCTTGCCTCTCGTCGAGACGACCTACGCCTTCCTATCCGCGGGGCGCCCTGAGGGGAGCACCGGGACTCTTCTGACCCGCCTACTGATGTCGGGGGCGGCTCTCTTACTCCCCACGTTCCTGATGGGCGGCACCCTGCCGGCCCTGGTGCGAGGTTTGGAGAAGAAACGGGCATCCCTTTCCCACACGATCGCGTCGATCTACGGCGCCAACACCCTCGGAGCGGCTGCCGGAGCGGCCGCCGCCGGATACCTTCTCCTACCCCGCCTGGGAATACGCGGCACGCTGTTGGCCGCCGTGGCTTCGAACCTGATGGTAGCGGCGGTGTTTCTTCTACCGCGTCGGCAAACGGTTCCAGATGGGCCGGCACCAAGTCTCGAGCCGGTGGCGCTTCGGACATTTGATCAAACGCCCGGCCGGGGAAACGGACGACGCGTTCTCGGCGCCTTGGGGCTTTCGGGTCTGGCGGCCATGGCGCTCCAACTCGCCTGGGTCCGAGCCCTGACGCTGGTCCTCGGCTCGAGCGTCTACGCCTTCAGCATCACCCTGGCGACGTATCTCGTCGGGGTCGCGCTTGGCAGTTTGTTGTTCGCGCGCCTGACCGCTCGGCTCCAAGGAAGCGGGAGGACCGGCGCCGGTTCGGCCTTCGCATGGGCGGCAGGCCTCGAAGCCGCAGTCGGCTTTGCTGCGATCCTTGGCCTACCCGTGATCGGACGTCTGCCCGAGCTTTTTCTCGCCGCCTACCGAGCCGGCGTCCAGGAGAGCTTCGCCGCACTCCAGGGAGTTGCGGCGCTGCTGACCGCCAGTGTGATCCTGGCGCCGACCCTCTGCCTCGGAGCTCTCTTCCCGCTTCTCACTGCTCTGGTTGCATCCGAGAACGGGCCATCGAATCTTCCTGGGAAAGACCTCGGCAAGAACACCGGCAGAGACATTGGCACGGCCGCCGCAGTCAACAGTATCGGTACGGTCGTCGGGATCATCGCCGCCGGGCTCCTCGTGCTGCCTTGGTTGGGAGTCCAGGGAACGGTGATCGCCGCCGCCGCTCTTCACGTCACCGTTGGCGGTTGGCTGTGGCTCGCTCGAGGCCATGGAGAGGCGAGACAATCGCACCGCTTTCAAGCCGCCACTGCGGTCGTTGCGCTTGTTCTCTTGGCGGCAGTGCTGCCGCGCTGGGACCCCGTAGTCATGACCAGTGGACCGTTTGTCAACGCCAGCCGGATCCTGGATGTTCCGGAAGGCGAGAGCTTCCGCGACTGGATCCGCAAACGCAACCGCGTCGTCTTCTACGCTGAGGGCGCCGACGGCAACATCTCGGTCCGCGACGTTGGGGAGGAGCGATTGCTGGTCATCAACGGCAAGGCCGATGGCAGCCGCCACGGCGATCGCAAGACCCAACTGGTCGTCGGGCATCTACCCCTCCTGATGCATGAGCGACCGGAACAAGTCTTGATGGTCGGGTTTGGAACCGGAATGTCGGCGGGCGCTGCAGCGACCCACGAGGCGATCAAAGCCCTCGAAGTGCTCGAAATCTCCCGTGAAGTCGTCGAGGCTTCGCAGTTCTTCCAACAGGAGAACAAGGGAGTGCTGTTCGACCCCCGGCTGCGGCTTCTCATCACTGACGCCCGCAACCATCTGCGAACGACCGACAAGCTCTACGACGTCATCGTCTCCGAGCCCTCCAACCCTTGGATCAGCGGCATCTCGAATCTCTTCACCCAAGAGTTCTTCACCCTGGCGTTGCGCCGTCTCGCCGTCGGCGGCGTGATGTCGCAGTGGTTTCACACCTACAGCATGTCGGAGCAAGACCTGAGAAGTGTTCTCGCGACCTATCGCTCGGTCTTCCCATACGTTACGGTGTGGGCCCCGCAGCTCGGCGATCTGGTCTTGATCGGAAGCCGTACGCCGCATCGACTCAAGCTCGAGCGATTGCGCATGCTAGCCGGCACGGCCGGGGGGTTCATCGACCTCCTCCCCTTCGACCTGATCGACCCCCAAGGTTGGGCTCGAATGTACCTGCTCGGCCCCGACGAACTGACCCCCTTTGTGGAGGGCGCACCGCTCAACACCGATGACCGTCCACGAGTCGAGTTCAGTGCACCCAGGAATCTGTACTCGGAAACCACGCTCTCCAACATGCGGGCGCTGGTGGCGGCACTCAACGGTCAGCCCCACGTCGTGGCCTTCGCCGGACTGGGCGGCGTCGACTCCAAGACAGGAGAGCTCGAGGCTTTCGGACTCGAACTGTCGCCTCCGGCGGAGGGATGGTGGTCCGAAGACGCCGACGGCGACGGTCAAGAAGAACCACCTGCCGTCGAATGGCTGGTGAGCTGGACGGAGGCGGTCTCGGTGGGGACGGGCGAGAGCTTGCCGGCCACACCCTCGTCGAATTTTGCAGTCGGCAACCGTCGCGTCATCCGTTGGGGCCCGAACGAAATCGGATGCGGCTGGACCCAGGCGCCCCTCGACCCGACCGCGTTGCTCGAGTACCTGGACGGCCTGCTCCCCGGAACGATCGCCGCGACCGGTTCCGCCTCCCTGGCCGGCGGCACGCGAGCCGTCTGGGCGGAGGCGGACGGCGCGACAAGGGCGCTAGGGCTCGCCTGGTACTGTGTCATCTCACCCGAAGGCGGAGGTGGCGCAAACCGCTGCGCCGCGACTTTGTTGGCGCCTCCGACCGGGCTTGGGGCCATCACCGAGCTCGCCTCGAGGTTGCGCTGCGTGTCTCGAGAACCGGCGATCGCTCCGTGACGGCGGATCGAACTCTGGGGACAACCGGGGTCGAGCTTGGGACCCGTTAGAATCCAAGGGTGAAGAAAGCAGCAGAGGTCTCTGAAAGAGTGCTCGTGGTCGATCGGGATCCTTCGATCGGCCCGCTGGTCGCGTCGGCGCTGGCGGACGAGAACCTGGGTGCCGCGACAGTATCTTCCTGGTCCGAAGCGATCGAAAGGCTCCGCGACACCGAGGTGGATCTGCTGCTCCTAGAAGCGGAGCTGGTCCGCGACCGCGGTGTCCAGGGCTTAGAGGAGTTCAACACGCTGGCGCCGGCCCCCGAAGTGGTTTACACGAGTCTTGGAGAGGCGGGTGAGCTGGCGATTACTTCGATCGGCGACGGTAGGCACAAGTGCCTACGCAAGCCCCTGGATGCGGCAGCGATTCGGCAAATCGCCAGAACCGTGATCGAGAACCACAACCTCGCGCGTGAGAACTCCGCTCTCCGCCGGTTGATCTCGAGGCAGGACAAGGTCGAAACTCTGGTCGCGGAAAGCCCAGGGATGATCCAGGTCCTGGAGACGGTCCGGAAAGTCGCCGCGGCCAAGGCCTCCGTTTTGATCTCCGGGGAGACCGGTTCGGGCAAGGGGCTTGTTGCGCAGACCATTCACCAGCTCAGTCCGCGCGCTTCTGCGCCGTTCGTGCCGATCAACTGCGGCGCGCTGCAGGAGCAGCTTCTCGAAAGCGAGCTGTTTGGCCACACCAAGGGTGCGTTCACTGGCGCCGCCTCCTCGAAGCTCGGGTTGTTCGAAGTAGCCCATGGCGGGACACTGTTCCTCGATGAGATCGCCGAGATGAGCCCGTTGATGCAGACCCGGCTCCTGCAGGTGCTCGATTCCGGATCGTTCCGCCAAGTCGGGGGCACCAAGCTCCGGCGCGTGGACACGCGGATTCTGGCCGCCACTAACAAGAAGCTCAAGGCCGAGGTCCGCCAGGGTGGGTTTCGCGAGGATCTCTTCTACCGGCTCAACGTCGTGCGCATACGCGTTCCACCGCTGCGCACGCGACAGGAAGACATCCCAGGCCTCGTCGAGATATTCCTTGAGCAGCACAAGCCGCCCGACGGCCCCGCCAAGCGAATCTCCCGACGGGCACTGCGGGTTCTCCTCGACTACCATTGGCCCGGCAACGTCCGCGAGCTGGCCAACCTGGTAGAGAGCATGAGCCTGCTGGCGCCCGGCGACGTTATCTTGCCGGAGGATCTGCCTCCAATACTGCAACCGATCAGCCTCTTCGAGTCACGCGCAATCGAGATTCCGCTGCCACTGTCCGAGATGGAGAGGTTGCACATTCTCCGCGCGCTCGACTTCACGACGGGCAAAAAGGCGCCTGCCGCCCGCATGCTCGGAATCGACGTCAAGACTCTGCGCAACAAGATCAAGGCCTACAAAATAGAGCTTTGAGCCCGATCGCGGCGCCCTCGAGCGGCGCACGGAAACCCGGGAGTTTTTCCCCTGGTTTGGGGGCACCCGCCAAAAACTCCCCGGTTTCGGTTCGGCCCGGCCCGCATCGAAGAATCCGAATATGCCCATTGGACAGGGGAAAATCACCCGTGCCACCCTTCCGCAAGATGGCACCCTGATTGCTCTATCAGAGGACCTGTGGCGGCGCAGCCCGCGTCGCCAGATCCTCCAGAAAAAGTTTCGGAATCTCATTTTCTTTTCAAAAGGGGTTTGTACGACATGAGACAAGACACCATCATCTACCGCCATCAAATCGCCAAGGCGCTCACTCTCGGCGGTCTTTGCCTGCTGGTAGCCCTCGGTACCAGCGCTCAGATCACCGCACCGGGAACCGACTACCCGACGTTCTGGTCCGGTGAGCTGAGGATCCTCGCCCAGGAGCCCGACACACTGGTGACCCTGATCAATCTCGATGACGGGACGATGTTTCAACTCCCCGGCGACCCGGCGCCAGATCCTCGGATCTTCGGCGGACCCTGCCACGTGATCACGGCGGCAGGGACTCTTCTCGAGCCGGTTTCGAACCCGTTTGTGCTCCCGGAACGCGGTTCGATGTTTCGTTGCACCGCGGGTCTCGGTAACCCCTTTGAAGAAGTGAGAGTGCGAGCGCTGAGCGAGGACGCCAGCGGAGCAGGTCAGTTGCGCCCGATCACGCTTTGGACCGGCTCGACCTTTGCCCCAACCGACAACCCATGGGGCTCCTTTCTGCCGGCGGACTTCGACGCGAATGACACTTTCGGCCGCGAGCGGGGCACGTCTTTTGTCGGTTTCAGCGACAACGAGATCATCTTTATCGCGCCGCGAGTTGCGGGCGTCGCCACTATGCTGGCGGTAGACAAGTTTGACGGCGGGACGGACCTGGATCTGGTTTTTGACGACTCGCTGCCGGCCTGCCCGGCGCCGCAGGGCTTTCCCGCCTTGCCGCCGGCGGCTAGCCCTTGCTACCTGGCAGACAACGCCGAAATGCAGATCGTCTACGATGGCAACTATGCTGACACTCGGTTCTCCGCCACAAGCAATGTGGATATTGCGGTTCTCACGGGTCGCCGATTGCTCTCCGCGGTCACCGACGATGGCTTGATCGACCACGAAGGAACCGACTGGTCGGTTACCCCGCCGTCGTGGAGCGCCGGCGACGAGGGGGTCGAGCTGGGAACACTGTTCTACACCTTCGCACGGCAGGGCTTGACCATCTTCCCGACTGAGAACGATACGACGGTCGAGATCCTCGACCTGAGCGACGGAGACGACAGTCGGACGGTCTTTTTGGAGCACGGTAACGCGTTCGACCCGAAAGATCCGGCGCAGCCCAGATATGACTTCTTCGTCGCCAATCCCTTCGACTCCAGAGAGAACCTCCCTTTGGTCGGGCGGCTTGCCGACCCGTTGGTCGTACCGCTCACGGCGGGCGGCAACCCCTTCGATAACGACGCTGTCAAGATCGTCAGCGACAAGCCCATTTTGGTCTACCAGGGGCCCACGGCGAGCGACCGGCGAGAACACGCTGACGTGGCTTACTCAGTGTCGATCGGCGCACAACAGAGGCTCGCCTGGGCGTTCGCTCAGAACTTCGGCGGCTCCAACGACTTCCAGCTTTTCTCGTTCCCTGGAGACAGCGACGTCGAGATTCTTTCCCTGAGCTACACGGAGGGTTTCGTCGGCATCGCAAGTAATATGGTGCCCGGTCACCACGACTTTTTGGTCGAGTTCGAAGAAGCCACGCCGACGACGGTAACAACGGCACCGGTCCACGACGTCTTCGTCACCCACGGCGTCCCCGGAAGTATCCAGCACTTCGGCTCGGGTACCTGGTCGGGCGAGGTGCTGCTTATCCACTCCCAGCGGCCGCTCACAGTGATCAGCGGCGACTATGACACCCCTCATTTCGGCGCCTATGTGCCGTTCATTCCGACCAGCCGCGAGCTGCCGCCGGTCGCCCGGCTCGATGCTGACTCGGTGAACACCTGCCTCGCGGCTGCACTGACCATAAGCGGTGCCGGCTCCTACGACCAGGACCCCGAGGGGGCCGAGCCGCAAATCGTTGGGTACGAGTGGGACCTCGGCGACGGTACGGTTCTGGCCACAACTGGACCCGAGGTGAGCCACACCTATGCCCAAGCCGGAGCGTATCTCGTGACCTTGACGGTAGTCGACAACGAAGGCGATACCGACTCAGATTTCATGGAGGTCACCGTCTTGCCGGCAGGTAGTGGAGCTTGTGAGTCGTGTGCTCCCTGCGACGGCAAGGTCACCGAGTTGACGCTGCAATACACCGGGAACCTCGTAGATGCTCAGATCGAGGTCCTCCAAAAGAAGGATCGGGCGCGGGTTTTTGCCGGAGTTGTGCAACCTGGCGAGAGCTTCGCTTTCGTGGGGACCGACAGGAAAGGCACTCTTGGAACCGAAATCGAGATCTGGGTCGACGGCGTGCTCGACGTGAAGATTCACACCAGTTGCTCGGAACCAATAGGGCCGGGAAGCCAATACGGTGACTTTCTGGTACTCGAGGGTCGCAGTCGCAATGGTGGTTTGATGTGCTCGGACGGCGGTGGGGAATGCGACGGCGATTCGGACTCGGATAGCGACAGCGACTCGGATTCGGATTCGGACAGCGACTCGGATTCTGGTTCAGGACCACACTGTGATGGCGGTTCGGACAGCGACAGCGACAGCGACAGTGACTCCGACTCCGACTCCGACTCCGACTCCGACTCTGACTCCGACAGCGACTCGGAACGAACGAAGCCGAGGAAAGGCGAGAAAGGAAGACGCGTCTGGTCCGAGACCGATTCCGAGCGCAATCGCGCCGACCCAGCCCGCCGCAGCTGGCCGGGTCGGCGCGGGCGCCGCTAGGCTCACTTGGTTTTTCCCCCGGGGTCAGGCCCAGTTCTGCTACCCGACCGAAGGTCGAAAAGCTCTGCGGCGGGCGGCCGGTTACTGCGCACAGTCAGCCGGGCCGCCCCTGCCGGGCGTTGTAGACCGCCCGTGCCACCGCTTTGAACGCCCGAAAGAGGTCGCAAGCCTCCTCCCGAAGAATGCCATCGACCACCTCGATCCCGCGTTCCGTGAGCTCGTCAGCCCAACGAGGGCTTAGGGGTCCCTCGTCAAAACCCGTGATCTGTTCGAGCTCGGGGCCACTGCCGGCAACGACCAGAGAGCGGACACCGGACCACAGCACCGCGCCGTAGCACATGGCGCAGGGGCGCCAGTTGACCGCGAGCTGGTGGGCGGGAAGCCCAGCCGCACCCAGATCCCACGTGTTCAGCGCCTTCTGCGCCAGCGAGATGGCCATGACTTCGGCATGCGCCGACGAGCATCCGCTCGCCACCACGCGATTGACGCCGATCGCGATTGGGCGGCCTGAGTCACGTTCAAAGATACCGGCCGCGAAGGGTCCGCCGGTGTCGCTCTCGAAATTCAGACGGGCGAACCGCAGGACCACCCTCATCCGTGCTTCGACGGAGGGGATGCGGTCGGCGAGCCCGGCGACCTCGGCGGCCGCCCATTCCGGCATGGTGAGCGTAAAATCCAAGGGCTTGAGTGTGTGGCAGCTCCTCTTTGCAGCCTAGCCGAAGAGCTCGAGCAGTTTCTCGGGTGGGCGACCGACGACGGCGCGATCGCCCAGAACCCCGATCGGCCGCTCGAGAAGCGTAGGGTGGGCGGCCATATCGCGGATCAAGTCGGCGTCGGGCTCCTCACCCGTCAAGCCGAGCTCGCGAAACGCCTTGTCGC
>JAOTZA010000081.1 GCA_029861655.1 Acidobacteriota bacterium
CCCAGAGCCGCCACCACCCCTTCTTCCATCAGCGCGCGAACCGTCCCGGAGAATGCCGGCTCGGCCATCGCGATCACCGCCAACGTCACGAGCGTGCACGCGATGCGTACCAACGGACCCAACCCGAGAGTTCGGATTCTCTTTTCCCCGTCGATAGTTATGGACATATCCCCACTGAGCATTCTAGAGGCTCACGACCACGGGTGGCAAATCGGTTCGTTGCCAAGACCCCACTTGAGAGAATCCACCGAAGATGTGCAGCCACACGAGCCTCCCAGACTTCCTCGGTGCTCTTCTCGAGTCGAGTGTGGTCCGGACCATCTACTCAATCTGTGGAGCGGAAGCCTCTCTTGTGGGAGGGGTGCTGCGAGACGCCCTGCTGGAACGCCACGCGGCCGACATCGACGTGGTCGTGTCGGGCGACGGGGGCGGGATCGCCGAGCGGCTCGCCGTCGCACTCGATGCTCGTCTGGTCCACCTGGGCGGAGAGCGATTTGCGTCCTACCGACTGGTCTCCGCGGAGCGGATCGTCGACCTTTGGGACCGCCGGGGGCAGAGTCTCGAGGACGATCTCCGGCGTCGAGATCTCACCATCAACTCGATGGCGCTCGAGCTTGGTTCCGAGCGCCTCATCGACCCGTTTGGGGGGCGCCGTGACATCCACGAGCACCGCCTGAAGGCGACAACTGCAAAGAGCTTTAGTGAAGACCCCCTCCGGGTCCTCCGACTGGTCCGGTTCCGGGTGAGTCTCGATTTTGACATCGAGCCCAAGACGCTGGAGCTCGCTCGCCAATCCGCGTCCGAGATCTCGGCGCTGGCAATCGAGAGAATCCGCACCGAGGTCGAGCTGCTCATCCGTCATCCACAGCGTGTGGAGGCGGTGCGGCTGCTGTCGTCGCTTGCAATCTCCCCCTCTCTATGGGAGTCGGCAAACCAGCCACCCGTAGAGAGAGATCTCTGTGAATCGTTAGCTCGCCTCGAGAGCTGGTCGGAGGAAATCGGCCGCTCGGCAGCCGATCTGGCGCCGGAGATCGACACTTATCTCACTTCGATGGCAGTGCTCTTCGCCGCCGCCAACCCGGCGCGCGCCGATGGAATCGCGGAGTCTCAGGCCACCGAGGCGGTCCGCGAGAGTCAGCTGCTCACGCGAAGGGAGAGACGCCTCGTCGAGCGCCTCGTCCATCTGAGCAGTGTCCCGTATTCAGAGTCCGAGGCGCGCTGGTTTCTCCACCGTTGGGGAGACCGTTGGCTCGACGCTATTGCGGTGTGGGGCGCGTGCTCGGAACCCGCGGTCGGGCCCGGGGAACGTCTGCGACGGTTGAGTCGTCTCGCAGGACTGGCCCGCGAACACGGGGCGGACATCTTCGAACCCGCGCCGCTTCTGACCGGCGACGAGGTCGGACAGCGGTTGTCGATTGGGCCAGGGCCGGAGGTGGGCCGGTGCCTGGATGCGTTACGCCGGCTTCAGATCCAAGGCCGCATGGGTACCCGTGATGAAGCGCTGGCCTTTGTCGACGACAGGAAGACCGGCGAGGAGAGCTGACAAGCAGAGGCTCTATTACTTGTCGAGCAGGCGCTTGTTGAGCTCCTTGATGCGATCCGCCAGCTTGTCGATCTTCTCCTGGGCTTCTGTACGTAGCCGGTTGTACTCACTGCGCATCTTTTCCTGCTCCGCCTGTAGCTCCTGGACCTTCACTTGCGTCTCGTGGATCTGCTGCTCCCGCTCACTCAGCTTTTGAGTCAGGTTGTCGGCAGCCTCATCCTTCTCGGCAAGCTGAAGCTGCTGCTTCTCTTCCTGTTCTTCATAGAGCTTGCGGTACTGCTGTAGCTCGAGGATCTGTGAGAAATCAGAAGTGGTCGGACTCATGTCGCCTCCGCGTTCTTCAATCGTAGGGAACATCCTTCGGAGCTTTAGAGAAAGATCCTCGGGGTCACGCGATTGGTGCATCGCTTCTTCGTAGGAAATGGTCCCATGTACCAGCAGCGCCAGCAGGGATTGGTTCATCGACTGCATCCGGTAGTAGGAAACCGACGACTCGACCTCCTCCAGAAGCGGTTCCGTGTTGCCCTTGTCGATGAGCTCCGCGATTCGTGGACTCAGCCGGAGAATCTCGAGCGCCGGTACCAGACCCGTGCCGTCCTCGCGCTCGATGAGCTTCATCGAAATCACCCCCTTGAGGACCTGCGACAGCTGCGTCCGCACCTGCCGTTGCTGGTCGCCGGGAAAGGTATCCAGGATTCTGTCCACCGTCTGCGTGGCGCTGTTCGTGTGGAGGGTCGAGAAGACGAGATGGCCGGTCTCGGCAGCCGAGATCACCGTCGCCACTGTCTCCGGGTCTCGCATCTCCCCCACCATAATGACATCGGGGTCCTGCCGCATGGCGCTACGCAGGGCGTCGGTAAAACTGATCGCATCGTTGCCGATCTCGCGTTGCGACACCGTCGCTACGTCGTCGGTGAACAGGAATTCGATCGGATCCTCGATCGTGATCACATGAAACGGCTGGCGTTGAACGACGTACTTCATCATCGCAGCCAGTGTCGTCGACTTTCCGCTACCCGTCGGACCCGTGACCAACACCAGTCCAACCTTGAGCTTTGCCAGTTCCTCCAGGACGGGTGGCAGCTCGAGTTCCTCGAAGTTCTGGACCTCGAACGGAACACGCCGAAAAACCGCAGCCACAGTCCCACGCTGACGGAAAATGTTGCCCCGAAAACGCGCCAGACCGGGGACCCCATACCCGAGGTCGAGCGCCATCCGTTCCTTGAGCTGCTCCCTTTGCCCGGGAGAGAGGATCTGGTCGACCATCCGCACGACGTCGCTCGGCCGGAGCGCCTCGGTCTCGACCGGTATCAGCCTCCCGCTGATACGAAGAAGCGGCGGCCGCGCCGGACGCAGATGCAGATCCGAGGCATTCTTTTCGGTCATCAGGCGCAGCAACTGATCGAGCTGAAGCTTGGCTCGCGGCTCCTTGGCCGAGGCTTCGAGTATCTCTGGAACGGATCGTTTCTTGCCGCCAAGCCCCGGGGACGACGACTTGCCGGCAGGAGTCCCCGACGACTCCTGGGTTCGGTCTTTGTCGAGTATCACTGGTGTTCCTTTTTTTTCTTTCAAACCGCGACCTCCCCGACGGGCGCGTTTACAGGATCGCTGAAATCACCCGCTGAATCTATGACCTATTTCATAAGCCTATCCAGATACGCGGGACCGCCACAAGCGCCGGGGCTTCGGCCTCGACTCCAGCTCCGGTCTTGATCGTCCCGACGGGGACCATAGGGGTTCCAGGCTCTTCAAAAGCGCCGCATCAGACCGACGGCGATCCCTTGGATCTGGAGGTCCCTCGCCGGCACGTTGATGGGCTCCATGGTGTGGTTGGCCGGCTGCAAACGAACGGTCTCGCCCTCGGGAAAGAACCTCTTCAGCGTCACTTCACCACCAACCATCGCCACCACCATCTCCCCGCCCCCGGCCTCCTCGCGTCTCTGAACGACGACCAGGTCTCCATCATGGATTCCCTCTTCGATCATCGAGTCTCCCTGTACGCGAAGCACAAAATGGTCGCCGGCTCGAGCGCCGACGAGATGGGGCGGCACCACCACATGCTCGTGCCCCGGAACCGTTTCGATCGGCTTGCCGGCCGCGATCAGACCCAGAAACGGCAGCTCGGAAGAGTCTCTCGGAACGCCGTCCGAATCGGCCAGCTCTACACCCCGCTTTTGATTCCAGTGTCGCCTGAGGTAGCCCTTGCTTTCGAGCAGCTTGAGGTGTTTGTGCGCGGTGCCGTAGGAAGAAAACCCGAAGTGCTCACAAATCTCCCGATGCGTGGGCGCCACCCCACGTTTCTGCAGGCTGGCTTGGATGAACTCCAGAACCTGTTTCTGGCGCTCCGTGAGAAAACGAGCCATTGATCGACAGCCTACAGCGGAAATGGGGCGTAAGTCAAGACGAGTCTCTTCTGAAAGACTTCATGACAGACTTCACTCCGGCGATGAATGGGCCCGCTCGAAGCCGCTCCGTGGTTCAAAAGCTCGCCCTGATCACCTTTGGCGTCGTGACGGCCGTCGCTTTCCTGGCCATTGGCGAAGGGATGCTTCGCCTGTTCGGGGTCGGAACCGAAGCCCTCTACGGCGACCCCTTTGTGGGATTCGCTGCGGGCCGTGACCTCTTTGGCGAGACCACTCTCGAGTCGGGTGAAAGAGGCTACGCCACGCGCGAGGAGAAGCTCCCCTACTTCAACTATCAGGAGTTCCCTCTCACCAAGGCCCCCGAGACGTTTCGTGTCTTCACCCTGGGCGGATCGACCACCGCCGGAAGGCCCTACGACGATAGAGTCTCGTTCTCGGCCTGGATGCGCCTCTATCTTGCCGAAATGGATCCTACGCGGCGCTGGGAGGTGATCAACGCTGGCGCCGTCTCCTACGCCAGCTACCGAATCGTGCTCCTGATGAAGGAGCTGGTGCGTTACTCCCCGGATCTTTTTGTCGTCTACACGGGCCACAACGAGTTCCTCGAAGAGCGCGCCTACCCGCCGATGATTCACCGCCGGCCGGCGCTGAAACGCAGCTGGATCTGGCTCAACGGTTTGCGCTCGTACAGCCTGGGGCGGAAACTCTTCCAAGATTTGCGACGCAGCAAAACGAGGCGTTTCGAACTGGCGGCCGAGGTCGCCACCAAACCCGATGACTGGACCGGCATCGAGCGGTATCGCCGCGATGAAGAGCTCAAGCGTTCGATCGTCGCTCACTTCGAATACAACCTTCAACAAATGGCGGCGATCGCGGCACGCCACGATGTAGAGATCGTCTTCATCCGACCGGTCTCCAACCTCAAGGACTTCTCCCCTTTCAAGTCGGAGCACGGGGACGACATCAGCCCCAAAGAGCAAGCCTTCATCGGCGATCTCCTCGACCGCGGACGCCGGCTACTAGAGAGCGGAGACACCAGCCCGGCTCTCACGAGCCTCACCGAAGCCGCCGGACGGGACCCCCTGTACGCCGAGACCCACTTCCTTCTCGGCCACGCGCAACTGACGTCCGGGCAGATAGGCGCGGCGGAGCGGTCGCTTGTCCGCGCCAAGGAGCTGGATGTCGCGCCGTTGAGAGCCCTCGAGGCGATGGTGGAACTAGTGGGCGCCGTCGCGCGCCGGAGGGGTGCCCCGGTTATCGACCTGCCGGCCCGTTTACGTCAGGACAGCACAGGACTCTACGGCCATCCAATCCTGGGCTCCGAGCATCTCCTGGACCACGTGCACCTCGACCTCCCGGTGCATTCGATGGTTGCTGAAGACGTCATCGGAGTGATGCGCTCGAAAGGGCAAGTAGAGGTTGCGGCCGGCTGGAGCCAGGAGAGGCGGCGGGTCATCTACGAAAGAGCGCTTGCTTCTCTGGACCGGCGCTATTACGCCGAGCGTGATCTCAATCTGGCCAAAGTCCTCGGTTGGGCCGGCAAGACGATCGAGGCGGAAGAGCCGCTGCGCCGCGCCGCGAGTGTGCTGACCGACGATCCGGAGGTGCCCCTCAACCTCGGGGTTCTGCTGCAAAAGCAGGGGCGTTTTCCCGAAGCGGCGGTCGCGCTCGAGCGAGCGCTGGAACTCGACGGTGGATCCGCAAACGCCCACTTCAACCTCGGCGCGGTCTACGCACAGCTGGGTCGAATTGACGAGGGTGTCACGCAGCTCGAGCGAGCGATCGAACTGCGCCCCGGCTATCCGGAGGCGCTCTACAATTTGGGTGTGCTCCTGGGCCGAAGCGAACAACCCGAACGAGCTCTGGCGGTTCTCGAGCAGGCGGTCGAACAGCACCCAAAACGCGCCGAGATCCATAACCAGATTGGCGTGGTCAACGGGCGTCTAGAACGCTGGGAAAACGCCGCCAGAGCCTTCGAAACAGTTCTCGAGCTCGACCCGGACTCCGCGGCCGGTTTGCGCGGCCTCGGCAGCGCAAAGGCCCACAGCGGCTTGCTGGAGGAAGGAGAAGCGCTTCTGCACCGGTCGCTGGCGCTCGATCCGAGCCAGGCCGAGACGCATTTCGAACTCGGCTGGACGATGGTGAGGAGCGGCAACGTGGACCAGGCGATCCGTGCCTACGAGCGAGCCATCGCTGCCGACCCCAACTACGCCAAGGCCCACAACAACCTGGGCATTTTGCTGGCGGGGAAAGACGATAGAAACGATCTGGGTCGCGCCATCAGAGCCTTTCTACGCGCTACCGAGATCCATCCCGGATACGCCGAAGCCCAGTTCAACCTGGGTGTTGCCTACGACGCCGCCGGCAGGGTCTCCGAAGCGATCCAGGCGATCACACGGGCAGCGGAAATCGAGCCTGGCAATGCGAGGTTCCAGCTCGCGCTCGGTCTGATGCTGTGGCAGAGCGGAGAGCGATCGCGAGCCCGCAGTCACCTCGTGAGAGCCGAGAGGGGAGGCGAGGTGATCCCGGCCACGATCCGGCAAGCCATGTAGAAGTTCATGGGCTCCCTGAGTGGTCCTCAGTAATCGATATAGCCTTTGCGCGCTCGCACCTGGAGCCCCGGCTCGCTGATCCTGACACCGATCCGGTGCCAGGAACCGTCATCGCTCTGGATCGATGGGTAGTAACCGATCGCATACTGTTCTCGCAACTCCGTCAAGATCCCGCGCATCGCCGAACCCGCCTCTTCGATCCCTTCGAGGGTCTTGATGCGGCCGCCGCTTTCTTCCACCATCGTCCCCAACAGCCCGTAGTCCCGCCGGTAGATCGACGGGTTCTTCCAAGCGGAGAAGCGCAGCTCGCGACCGTCGCTCGGGTCGATACGAATCCAGTAGATGGTCGCCCGGCTCTGGCGCGCCAGCCAGGCCAACTCCGGCATCCGGATCACACTGTGACTGTCCACCCCGTCAGACAGAAAGACCACGACCCGTCTGCCCTGACGCTCCTCGAGCATCTTGAGAGCCCGGTAGAGATGATCGTAGAGAGCGGTCCCGCCATCCGCCTTCACAACCGCGAGGGCTGCGGTCAATTGCTCGGGATCGTTGGCAAACGGACTGGAGAACAGGAGTCGGTCGGAAAACAGCTGCACCGAGGCCTCATCCTCGCTCTTGAGTCCTTCGCCGAACTCCTGTGCCGCTTCGACCGCAAAGCGCAAGCGCCGACCCCGCATGCTCATGCTGGCGTCGAGCAGAACAACCGCGGTGAGCGGCAGATCCCCGGGCCCAAAGGTCACGATCTTCTGCGAAGTCCGGTTGTCGAAAATCTCGAAGTCGTCTTGTTCGAGATCCAGCCTCCGGCGCTCGCCATCGTGCACGGTGACATAGAGCTGCTGCAAGGGCACCGTTACGTCCTCGTTGATGACGATCGCCGGCGTCTCTACCGACGACTCCCCCACCGCTCCGGTGGAGCCTCTGGCGCGGACCCGGAAGACGTGCCTCCGATTCTCGTCACCGACGTCGACGATCAGCTTGTATGGCGGTTGGGTCAGGGCTGCGACGAGCTCTCCGTCGACGTGAAACTCGACCACCAGGGGAACACCTTCCGTCGAGTCCAGCACCGCTGCCACCTCGACGGGGCCAAAAACCGGTTCACAGCACGGCGGGCTGACGACCACGACGTCGACCCAGTCTTCGGCCTCCACAGCCGAGGAGGAGATCCCGAGCACAGACTGCACAAAAAGGGCGACGAGGATGAGGCGTCGGAGCATCACCGCTGGTCTCTTCGCGTGGATCGGTCGATCAGCTACCGACCCGTAGACGCTTGCGGACATAGGAGGTCTTGCTCGAAATCTCGTCATGAACCCCAACCGCGACCTCTTGGGCTCCGGCCCGCATCACCAGTTCGACCGCATAGACATAGTCCTGACCGATCGCTTGTGCGATGTCGGCTTTGGGTATGTTCACCGGTACAGTCTGAAGATCGACCGGGGACAGCCGCCCCTTCTCGTCGATCACCGCCACGGTGACCTTGAGCCGGCCGTTGTAGAGCTCGCTCAGCGGCACCAGCGACAGCTTGCCGATCGGGATATGGACCACGAGCGGAACCAGATACTGCTTGTCTTCCTTCTGTTGCGGAGTCTCGAACTCGAATCGAATCTCGAGGGGATTGGCCTCGCGGCGGTAGAGCAACGCGGCCAACGTTCCCTCGGTGACCACCGTGTGAGCACGCTTCGCCCGGTAACCTGTCCGGTGCCTGACTTCGAGATCCTTTCGTGTTGTTTTGACCCGTATCCGGTAGTAGCGGCCGTCCCCTCCGTGCGCCGCCTGATAGCCCAACGAATAGAAGGAACGAAAGTCCCGAGAAAAGGTGTCGAGAGCACCGTCGAGGTTGTTGGTGCCATGAACCGATATGCCGCCTGTATCGCGAGCCATCTTGTCGAGAGTCGCGGTCTCGTTCGACTGGCGCAGGAAATCGACCTCGGCGTAGGAGGTGCCATCGAGGCTCCCTCCGTATTCCGCAGAAAGCGACGCGTGTGACCGCAAGCCGGTGGCACCAAGCGTGTAAAAGGTGACCCGATTGGCATTTGCCTGAGACGTCAACTCCGTGAACCGCCGTTCGATCCTGTAGCGTGCGGCTTGAAGCCCGCCTTGCCCACTATTTTGGTACTTCAGATCGACGAGATAGAACAGATCCTCCCCCGCAGTCATCGGGATTCCATCGCTGACATAGAGGAGCGCCTTGCGGCCGGGAAGACCGCCAAGGGACGCGACGATCTCCTTCAAGCCATCGATGCTGTTCCCGGTATCGTTGTAAACCTGCTTGGCGTAGAAATCCGCAAAACCCTGAGCCTCGAAGGCCGAATCGCTACCGTCGATCCGCTTGATGACCTGGTGGCGCTCGGAAGCCGCCTGCACCGCAAACCCCGACAGCTTGAGCAGCCCGTCGAGCGCTCGGTTGAACGACCCGAGGTCCTTTGTGAAGGGGTGCCTCACGTTGAGCGATCGTTCGAACGTGACCAGCATAGCCTGATCGTCGTCGCCTAGATTGCGCGCCAGGAACCGGCGCACACTGTCGATCGCTTTGTTGCGGTTGAAAGGCCGCAGATAGAGATTGTCGAAATAGACGACCAGGTGGAGCCGCTGGTCCTCTGCCAGCGGCAGTCGCTCGAGAGCCGGCCGCTCCGGAGCCTGTTCGAGGCGCTCGATCGGGATACCTTGGGCACTCTGTTGCGTGCGGACCTGCAGACCGTCTTGGACGGCGTAGAAATTCGAGATCTTCATCCGCCGGTTGTCCTCGTAGACCTCGAAATCCTCGGCCGTGAGTCCGCTGACCGGATTGCCCTTCTTGTCGGTCACATAGACGTCCACATTGACCACCGTCACGTCGACGGTTTCAAAGAACGCCTCCTCTGTCTGCGGCTCCACCGGCTCCCCTCCGGTCTGAGCCCATGCGGTGCTCGATGGCGCCAGCAGTACGGCCAGCAGCGCGAATGCCGCTACGCCTCTCAAACGAGCCGGGACCGATGAACAACTGCGCATTGAGCTTCCGAGGTGCAACATCATTTGCCGGCTGGCGGCCGGCACTAACCCGCCGGGCCTCGGACCTTATCAAGCTCGTGTCGCGCCGCTTCGAGATCCGGAGACAATTCCAACGCCCTTTCGAAGTTGCGGCGGGCGGCGGCCGCGTCATCTGCGGCGAGTCGTGCCCGTCCGAGCCAGACGTGAGCGGTCGCCCGGATCTTCGGATCGGCATCAACAAGCTCGGTAATGGCGCGAAAATGACGCTCCGCCCTGCCGGTATCGCGCAACGCAAACAGCATCGCCGCCATCTTGAGCCGCTCCTCGAGGTCCTCGGGTGGGCGCTGATCCAACAACTCACCCAGAGCGATGGCGGCGTCACCACGACGCCCGAGTTGAAGATAGATGCCTGCAAGCGTCGTGCGGGCGGCGAAATCCGCGGGATCGATCGTCGTCACGGCCTCGTAATGGGGAACCGCCTGCGCCAGGCGACCCGCTTCGCGGTGCACCGCGCCCAGCAATAGGAGGGCTTGTTTGAAATGGGGGTTGAGGCCGATCGCCGCCTCGAGCTCAACGATCGCCGCGGCGGTCGACTCGGCCCGCAGAAGAATCTGTGCCAGACCCATTCGATATTCAGGGTTCTTGCCATCCAGGCGGATCGCTTCCCGAAAGTGGCGCTCCGCCCCCTCCAGGTCGTCGCGAGCGTAAAGAGCCGTCGCTAGGCTCTTGTGGGCGACCGCATCGTTGGGGTCGACCTCGAGCGCCAGACGGTACTCGGCCAGTTCCAACTCCCGGTTCCCGGAAAAGGCCGCGACAACGCCTCGCAGGATATGAACCGACGCTCCAGTGGTGTGCTCGGCGATAAGAGCCAACTGCGGGTCCGCGCAGCCCTCCCAGGCGCCAAGACTGACGCGTTTGAAATCGACCTGCGCCAGCTGCGCCTGCGCCTCTTCGATCCGTCCGAGCCGGCGCAGGGTCAGACCCAGCGCGTACCGCACCCGCGCACCATCGGGCCATCGCTCCGCTGCTTGGGTGAGAAACTCCAAGGCCGTATCGGCGTCACCCGAGCGCCGGGCCGCCTCCCCCATCCCATAGAGAGCCGCGACACAGCCTGGATCCGCTTCGAAGGCGCCAGAAAACAACGATCGCGCCTCATCATAATCTCGGCCCTCCATCAGCAGGTTGCCCAGCCGCACCAGGGTTACGGGATCGGCGGGCTTGGTCTCGAGCGCCCTCTCGAACGCTGCACGTGCCTCGTCGGCCCGACCGTTTCGTGCGTCGACGTATCCGAGCAGATACTGCCAGCGAAAAGTGTTCGGCTCGTAATCCGTCGCCGCTACAAGAGATGCACGGGCCGGGTCCAGGAGGTCGTAGCCTAGATAGAGCTGGCCCAGAAATCCGAGCGCCGACGCCAGTTCCGGTCCCTCGGTTTCGCCGTCCGCCAGTAGGCCGTCGAGTCTCTCGCGCGCCTCCACCAACTGTTTTCGAACCGCCGGTTCGACCCGGTCGAGGTTGGGCCGTGAGATCGAGACCTCGACTTCGGGCGATTGGGTCATCGCTGGCGCCGCGAGGCCCTGCGCGAGAGCCAACATGAGGCCCAGGACGATCCTCGTCGGAGAATCGTGGACCGATGACCAGTGCTCGCGCGGCATCAGTCCGCTCGCGCCGCGGCGTGGCCCGCAAAGACCACCGCTTTCCGATCCACGGGGAGACGCCAGGATGAGCGGGCGCCGCTGGGCCACACGACGACGACCTCCTCGAGGTTGTCACTGCCGCCGGTACCGATCAGTGCCCGTGGATCGCTAGCCGCCGCATAGCTCCCGCCGCTGTCGTAGCGGCGCCACAGCTCCGACTCCCCCGCTCGCAACACACCGATCCTCGAACCATGCGCGCTGCGTGGCGGATCCGTGAGGACCGGCTTTACCCCCACCCAGTGATTGGCGGATCCGATCTGGTTGATCAGCAGCCGCGCCGGCGCGCTGTTATTGAATAACACCACATCCAGATCGCCGTCATCGTCGAGGTCGCCGGTGG
>JAOTZA010000052.1 GCA_029861655.1 Acidobacteriota bacterium
CGGCTTGCCGTACCCCCGAAGCGCCCTTCAGGTGTTCAAGCAGGTCTACGGTGGGTTTCTAGTCGAGGGACAGATCTACGACAAGCTGGTTCGCGGCTCGGACGGACGCCTCTTTGTGGTGCTCGAGAACGGGGTGCCCGAGGAGGAAGCGCTCGCGCAGCGCTTCCTGGGCGGCGACATCCGAGTGACCTCACCGGTGGGAGCGGCGGAGTCGGCGGTGGCGATCAGCCCGGCGAATCGCGATCTGGTGATCGCCGGGTCCAACGGACCCTCGGGCGGTCAGAAGATGCACTACTCGATCGACGGGGGAGCGAGTTGGAATGGCGCCGCCGCGCTTCCCTTGGGTGGCAGCTGTTGCGATCCGACGGTGGACTGGTCCTCGGACGGCAGCCTGGCCTACACTGCGACTTTGGGTGGATGCGGCGGTGGCCCCTTGCTGTGCAACATCTGGCTCTATCGCTCGGGTGACAACGGCCAGACCTGGAACCATCTGGAAACTGTTACTCCGGGCGATCCGCGTCGCGAGCTGACCAACTCGCAAGACAGCGACAAGGAGTATCTGCACGTCGACCGACACGCGGGCTCTGCCTACAAAGACAACGTTTATCTCACCTGGCACGACAACAATGTGATCCAGTTTGCGCGTTCGACCGACAGCGGCAACACCTGGTCGACCCAGGCTTTCTCGGCCGCTGCCGACAAGCTCGGCATCGGCAACGACCTGGCGTCGGATAAGAGCGGCAACGTCTATGTCTTCTGGCCGGCTTTCAACAGCCAGAAGATCTGGGTCGCCAAGTCAACCGACGGGGGCGTGAGCTTTGGCACGCCGGTGGAGGTGGCGACGACCCTGGGGAGTTTTATCTTCCCCATCCCGTCGATGGATCTCCGGGAGGTCTTTATCTATGTGTCGGCCGATGTGGATCTGACCGCCGGTCCATATGCCGAGAGGATCTATGTCGCGTGGACGGACTCGACGGCGGCGACGAACCCAGGGGTGCCGAGTGCGAATCACGCTCGCATCCAAGTCGCTCATTCAAGTGACGGCGGCGCCACCTGGAACGTCACGACGCCGCACGAGACCGCCGATGCCGCGACCGTCGATCGGTGGCACCAGTGGTTGAAAGTCGGATCTGACGGCACCGTTCACGTGGTCTTCTACGATACCCGGCAAGCGTTACCGGGACGCGACGCGGTCGACATGTACCACAGCTTATCGGCAGACGGCGGGGTGACCTGGACGACGCCAAACCGGTTGTCTACCGCTTCCTCGCCGTCTATCGCCGACAGCTTTGAATTCGGCGACTACAACGGGCTCGATGTTCGCCAGACGGATCTGATCGCCATCTTCACCGACAACCGCAACGAGGGGGGCCCACCCGGCGATTCGGTGGACGTCTACGCCACCGGGGTCCAAGGCTGCTTCTCCCAAGTCGAGTTGAACCTGCCGGTCCTTCCGCCGGAAACGGTGAATCACCCTCGTACGGAGGAGGCCTGCGATCGAATTAATGCGGGAGACGGAGGTTACGCGATCATTTTCCCAGGCAACGTGACCTTTGGAGCCGGTCTGGAGATCGTGCTCGAGAACGGTTTCGAAGTCCAGAACGGCGCGCTCTTTTCCGCCGAGATCGGCCCAGTGAATTGAGAGACCAGGTGCGCGCGAGTCGATGGATTGGTTTGTTTGGGGCAACCGGCTTGGTGCTGGGAATATGCAGCCCCGCTTCAGCGGGCGTCGTTGTCTACGAAGAAGGCGACAAGAAGATCGAGATCGGGGCTCGTATCCAGCTCCAGTATCTCTACACGGATCCGAGCAGCAGCGACGCCGAGGATGAGATTTTCTTCCGCCGTCTGCGGCCCTACATCGCCGGCACCGTGTCCGAGAAGTGGTGGGGCAAGATCCAGTTCGACTTTGGGAAGTCGCTCGATGAGAACGAGGTCGCGGTCAAGGACGCCTATGTGCAATACAAGGGCTGGGAGAAGATGACCCTGACGATTGGCAACTCGAAGACACCCTTCTCTAGAGAGTTTCTGACCTCATCCAAACGCCAGCAGACTGTCGAGCGCGGGTTTGTGGGAGATCACAACTTCGGGACGCCGGACTGCCAGCTGGGTCTCAAGCTCGAGGGCCAGAATGATTCGAAGAAACTGACCTGGGCGGTCGCCGCGGGTGCCGAGCAGCACGATCCCGATATTCGGCGGATGGACTTCGACTCGCCGGCGAACAACGCCGAGGATTGGAACCAGGGCCTGGTGGTCGCGGGACGGCTTGATTTCCACCCCCAGGGCTTCGTCAAGTTCGACCAGGGCGACTTCCACAGCGACGAGGTCAAGTACAGCTTCAGTCTGGCGGCCTTTTCGTGGTCGAACGACGGCGACAACAACACCCGTACCGACCCGGCCACGGGTCTGAGCACCAGCGGCTCCAAGGCCGACCTGGACAGTGCTGAGGGCCTCGAGGTGAGTGCCGGTCTGCGCGGGCGGGGTGTGTCGGTCGACGCCGAGTACCACTTGATCTCGGGTGACACGGTGGACCCGACGCTTACCGGCGGTCTCTACAAGAACGGTACGACCGATCTCGACAAGTTCCAGATCGAGGGCGGTTATATGTTCAAAGAGAGCCCGTTCGAGTTCGTCGGTAAGTGGGAGATGCTCGACGCCGATAACTACCAGGACGCCTGGGAGGCGACCGAGGTGGGGGTCAACTACTTCTGGAACGGGCACAAGGTCAAGGTCCAGCTCACCTATCGCATGGGAGAGAATGTCTTTGGCGTCCGCGGCGACGACCGGGACAACATCTTTCTGCAGTGGCAGTTCGTCTTCTAGACTCCCGGGAGTTTCGGCAGACAGTGTCAATACATCTGTATTGACAACGAGGCGTTGTGCCGTCTAAGCTGAAGGCCCATGAGCCGGAAGTCAGATTACCTGCAGATTCGCCTATCTCGACAACAGAAGGCGGCGCTACGGCGCGCCGCGCGGCGCGCCGGACAGGGTATGTCGGCCTACGTCCTGGCACGCCTGCTGCCGGAGGCCCGTCTCCGCTTTAGTGCGCTGGTTCAGGCGGTGGGCAACGACAAGGAGCGCAGCTACGCGCTGGCCGAGCTCAACGATCTGCTAACGGGTCTCGCGCCGGGTGAGTTCCTAGAAACGGTCGAGGCTTCACCGCCACAAGAGCTCTCCCCCTACCGACAGAACTACGTCGCGGCGATGGTCGAGCAATCGGCCAACCGGAAAGGCGTGGCTCCCCCCGCATGGGTTGCCGACGTGAAACCCTTGGAGGAGCCTCGTTTTGTCGAGCCTCTTGCCGGGCTGCGCTTACACCTGCTCGCTTCGGCACCCGTGCCGTTTCGGCGGCGCAATATCTTTATCGACTCGGCGGTTGGCGATCGCGTCTGACTCCCGGTTCAACCCATGACGCGACTGACGAAGACGGACATTCGCCGCCTACTCGAGCTGCTCGACGCGGAATTGGCCGCGGTCGATGAAACCGGGGAGTTGTACCTCGTCGGCGGCGCGGTGATGTGTCTCGTATTCAACGCACGAGAGGCCACGCGGGACGTCGACGCCTTCTTCAAACCGACGAAACGGATACGCCAGGCGGCGGCTCGCGTCGCTGCAAAGGCCAATGTGCCCGACACCTGGCTCAACGACGCCGTAAAGGGGTTTCTGAGCCCTCACGGCGAATTCGACTCCTACCTGGAGCTTCCGAATCTGCGAGTGTACGTCGCCGAGCCGCACTATCTGCTGGCGATGAAATGCGCCGCCATGCGTCTTGGTGAAGAGTTCCACGACCTCGACGACGTGCGGTATCTGCTGCGCTATCTGAACATCGAGCGCGTGGAAGACGCGCTCGCTATCGTGACCCGATACTTCGACGAGGAGCAGCTCCACGCCAAGACACGCTTGGCTCTAGAGGGGCTGCTGCCTGGTCGCCCTTAGTCCGGTGCTCAGAGGCTCTACTCGTCGGTCTCTTTACCATGGATCTCGGCAAGGACGGGATCGCGGTTTTGTCTTAGTATGATTTATTGTATGATCGATCATACTGTTATGCCGAAAGCACGCATCACCGTCACTCTGCCCCACGACATCGTGAGCGACATCGATCGGCGGGAGAGGAACCGGAGCCGGTTCATTCTCGAGGCCGTCGAGCACGAGCTCGAGAACCGGCGCCGCCAGGAGCTGCTCGCGTCGGTCGAGAACCCCCATCAACAAAGCGAGGAGATCGCAGAGGCCGGCCTCAAGGAGTGGGGCGATTGGGCCGACGACGAAGACGAAGATCTGCTCGATGCCGAGGCCGGGAGGTCTGTTCGCTGGTCTCCCGGCCGGGGTTGGGCCGAGACGGACTAGTATTGCTCGATCGAGGCACCGTTGTGCTGGTCAGTCTCGATCCCACGCGTGGACACGAGCAACGTGGAGTGCAACCTTGCATCATCGTGAGTGATCCCGACGTGACCGAAGACCAGCGCTACCCGCTCCTCTGCGTAGTTCCGCTCTCCGGCAGATCCGGGCGGGGTGCCCTCTATCCAGCGCTTGCTCCGGGCGCCAGCGGCCTGCGAAAGCCCTCCTTCGCGTTGTTGGATCAGGTGCGCACGGTCGACAAGCGACGGGTTCTCAAGGTGTTCGGCAAGATCGCGGCCGGCGAACTGGACACCGTCGACGACGGGCTCAAGCTGCTTCTGGGGTTGTCGTAGGCGCTCCGAGCGTTGAAATGCGGTGACAGGCTACTCATTTCCGGTCGGCTAAGCGTGTCGGCGCTCCAGGTTTGGGAATTGAGTAGCCTGTCACCGCATTTACTCCGGTTCGGCGTTCCGTCGAGCCGACGGTTCCCTATTCGACCGGTGTCTTGCCGTGGATCTCGTCGAGGCGCTGTCGCAGTAACCTGGCCCACTTGGACAGCGCGCGCTGGGCTTCGGTTGAGTTATTGACCCGGGTGGAGTGTTGGAAGGTCATGCTGTCCCGGCCGGCCTGGCGATCGATGGCTCGCGCCAGAATCTCGCCGCTCACCGAGTCGTAGAGCTCGATATAGAGGGTGGCTGCGCCGGCCGAGCTGGTGTACACGCGGCTCCTGGCCGGGCGATCCACATCGGGCGCGGTGAAGTCGAGATCGATGATCGCGGGCCTCAGTAGCAGAACGTCGTCGTCGGCCTTGCGGACTACCGGGTATCCATCACCGGCGGCGAGTGTTCCTTCAAACACCTCACGGAACAGTTTCGCCATGCGGGTCTTGATCTCTTCCATGTCCTTCTTCGAGACCCGGAAGAGAGTTGTGCCGCCCCGGTGGTCGCGCTCCCAGCCCTTCTTGAAGGCGACATACGGCTCGAGAATCATCACCCGTTCATAGATCGAGAAGTCCGCTTCCGGTTTGACGTAGGCGAGCGCTACTTCGCTTCCCGGAACGAGGTGCAGCCCGTCGTGGGTCACCTCGACGGGTTTCTCCTTTTTAGCTCCGGCGGTTTGGGCCAGGGCCAGGGTGAGCACAAACGCTGCGAAGGCGAAAGCGATCGTTCTGCTCTTGGCTTTGTCACGAGTCATCATCTTGGTTCCCTCCTGTGTAGCTAGTCGGCACCGTCTTCCGTAGTCGTTGCCGCGACGTTCTCCTTGACAACCCACCCTCGCTGCTCGAGCTCGAGTCGGCAACGCTCGGAGACACCGCCGCGAAACCAGAGCTCCCTGGAATCGATCTCCAGATCGGCTCCGACCTCGCCGAACGGCCCATCGGCGGCGGCGGCGATCTCCTCGGTCCAGGAGATGAAGTCCGAAGGTACCTGAAAGATCAAGCGACGATCGGTGGTCAGGGCGGCCGGGAGACCCGTTCCCCCCAACAGCCTTGCCACGACGGCAGAGCTTCCTTGAAAAGTTTCGAGCATCCGCACCGCGTCGACAAAGAACAAAGCCTCCTCAGAGGATTCGACCTCGGTGGCCTGCTGGACCGCGATCTCGAACCCGGCAACGGTCTTCAGCTCGGTGAGTGCGCCGATCAGATAGGTCTGAAGCGTCGGGCTATACCAGGGACTCGCGAAGAGCTCCTCCACCATCTCGGGGCTTACGCCGGCCGCGGTCAGGGTCTTGATGTTCTGCTCACGAAGCTCACGCGGGTCCATGCGCCAGACCAGGTTGTTGAGATCCTCGACGGCACCCACTCCCGGGATGCGAGGGATCGGCGCCAGCTTCACCGTGAAACCGCCGGCAGCGTCCACCTTGGCGACTTTCTTGATCTCACCGAGAAGAGCTTCGTTCGAAGTGTAGGGGTCGATGCCGAGCTTCTCGGCCCAGAGGCGCTCCGCCCGGGTGGCGCCAAAGTACTTCTTGCCGTACTTGGTTCCCGCCTCCGCGCTTTCCTTGGCCAGCCCCTTCTTCTCGGCGCCTGCCTCGTCTCCATCCTCCCCTTCGCCGGAGTCATCCGTGCTCAACTCCTTGACGGTGTCGACTCCCTCATCGACATCCCGCTTGACCCGTTTGAACATCCGCTTCACCCCACCCGGAACCCCCTTGACGGTGGCCACCGGGTGCGTTGCGAGGTCCCCGACCGCCGTCACTTGACTCATCGCGGCCCTACCGAGAGCGTCCACGAACACCTTGCTCAAGGCACCGCGATGGGTGGTGCCGAGCTCAAGATCGATAAGAAGACCGGCCGGCTCGAGATCGAGTTCGCCGGTACCCAGCCGACGCGGCTGACAAACGTGAAACGGCTTAAGGCCAAGAAGAAGAGAGACTAGTCGCTCGGGAGCCACCCCGGTTCACGACCGGTCTCCGGCCTGAACGAAAGCCCGCTGCAAGAGATCGGATACGGCCAAGACTTGAGCCGCACGACGAAGATAGACTACGTCAAGTGCCTCTCCCTGCACCAGAACGATTCCAATGATGTCGCGCCACTGCCGATCGGACACTTCGTTACCCATCCGATACCACCGCAGCTTCTGGAGGAGAATGTCCTCCGGTGTGTAGACAAACAGGTACCGATCGGGATCGGTGGTGACTCTGAGACGCTGGCGACGATCCATCTGCTCTTCGTCTATCGGGGATCCTCCCATGACGAACAGATCGATCTTGATCGAAGTTGCGAGGTGAATGAGATTGGCGCTTGACGTCTCGCGAATCGCCTGGCGGATCCTGTCGGCGTCGGCATAGAAATCCTCACCCAGAGCCGCGACGAGAGGCGCGACTTTGTCCTCATTCATCTCCACGATCAAATCGACGTCGAGGGTCGAACGCGGCTCGCCACTGATCGAGCTGGCCAAAGAACCGCCCACGACATATCGGACGTCTTGCTCTTCGAGCACACGCGCAACACACAGCGCAATCTCGATCGGGTCGGGAGTCACTTGGGCTCAGCTGCCGGAGATCTTGTCGGCCTCGGGATAAGCCCTGCCCGCAAGCTCGCGCCCAAGCGTGATCTGCGCGTAGCGCAAAAGGCACTCGCGCGCGGACGCCGATGGATGACGCTGCCGGATACCCGCCAGGGACAGCTCCCGAACGCTGCGACTGACCTGCTTCACGACCTGCGCCTTCTCGAGCGACGACATCTTGCGCCACAGATCCACCTGGATGTGTTGCACTTCGGGGGCCGTGTCGGCATTGAGCAACGAGGTTGCAGCCTCTTGCCTCGACTTCCTACGATCGCGCGGCATTGATCGGAATGTTACCCGACTACCAGCCGACTGAGGAACTAGCAAGGTTGGGGCCGCGTCAGTTGCCCACGTCCGCTTGCTCCAGAGCTCTCGCGACCTCCTCGTGGCCTTTGGTCGACGCGTGATCGGCGGCAACGTCGCCGTCGTCATCGACAAGGCGCGGGTTGGCGCCGTGGCTCAGCAACGTGCGGACCACCTCCATCTGACCTTCACCGGCGGCGAACATCAGGGACGTAAACCCCTCGCTCTCCTCCACCGCGTTCGGATCCGCGCCGCTCTCGAGGAGGAGCTCAACGGTGTCGCCGAAGGGACCGGTCGAGGCGAACATCAGCGGCGTGCGTCCCAGACTGTCGCGGTCGGCCACTGACGCTCCGCGCGCGAGTAGAAGACGGACGGTCCCGGTGTAGCCGTTGAAGGCCGCCAGCATCAGAGCCGTCCGACCGTCGGGGTCGGCGGCCCCGACGTCGGCGCCGGAGTCCAGCACCTCGCGGACCGCCTCCGCGTTGCCGTCGAGCGCGGCGGCCCACAGCGCCTGCGCGGCGCGAGCTGCTTCGAAACCGCTCAGGGCCGGCGCGGCGGCCCGCGCCGCCGGCTTTTCGACCGGTGGCTTCTCGACCGAGGCCACGGGGGCTTCGGTCCCGGACGAGCAGCCGGCCAGGGTGATCAGGATGGCAAGCGAGAGAAAGAGATGTCGCATCGTCAGAGAACTCAGAGGGTACATCAGTCTTCGAGAACCTCCACCAGCAGGTCGCCGTGTGCTCCTGAGGGCGCCTTGATCCCGAGGTAGGCGGCCAGCGTGCCGGCGATCGCTGTCGGGGCCACCTTGCGATGCACTACCCGCGGCCGAATCCCCGGACCGGCGAAGAAGATCGGCACGAAGGTGTCGTAGGCCCAGGGCGAGCCGTGCATCGACGCCACCCTCAGGCCGTCCATGTCGCCGACGAAGCGGTGCGGCTCGAAGACCACGAAGATGTCACCCGATCGCTTGGGATGGTAGTTGTTGAGGACCGAGCGCATCTGCGGCGTGTCGGGCACTCGTCCTGCCGCCAGGTCGTAGCTCGAGACAGCCGCCGAGACGCCGTCGAGCTTGGCGACCTCGGCTGCGACCGCCGACGCCACAACCGCTGGCTCCAACCCTTTCTTCGCGAGCAGCTCGAGATCGAGGTAGACGTAAGGATGAAAATAGGTGGCGATGAGCTCTTCGGCAATTCCGAACTTCGCCTTCAGAGCCGCGATTCCGGGCTCTCGATTCCAGCTGTCAGGCTGGACATAGTCCGCCTGCAATCCCAGAGACGTGAGGTAGCCGGGCACCTCGGGGCCGCCATGATCGGCTGAGAGCACGATCAACGTGTGGTCCAGCCCGACCTTCTCGTCGACAAAGGCCAGCAGGCCGGCGAGCGTCTGGTCGAGGCGGAAGAGGTTGTCCTCGGCCTCGAGACTGGCGGGGCCGAAGAGGTGTCCCACATAGTCGGTGCTCGAGAAGCTGACGCTCAGGAAATCCGGAATCTCGTCCTGCCCCAGCTGCTCGTTCTCGAGCACCGCCTCGGCCAGCTCACGGGTCAACTCGTCCCCGGCCGGGCTCAAGGTCAGCAGCGTGCCGAAGTACTTGCTCTCGGCGTCGCCATAGGCGTGAGGAAACACCGCTCCGTAACCCGGGAAGTCGGTTTCCCAGGCCCGGTCGTCGGCCGTGCCCGAGCGATAGCTCTCCGCCGGCCGCGACAACTCCCAGGTCTTGCCGGCATAGCGCCGCGGACGCCCTTCCTGATTCCAGGCTTCCAGCCACTGCGGATACTGTTCATAGTAGTAGCGGCTGGTGACGAACTCGCCGCTCGACTTGGAGAACCAGAACGCCTTGCCCGCATGGCCGGCGAGCGAGATGGCACCCCGGTCCTTCACCGAGACTCCAAAGATCTTGGCCTTTCCCGCGGTACTGATCGCGAGCTCATCCGAGAAGGTCGACACCAGCATCGCCATCGGCGAGCGCCCCTGGGAGCGAGCGGCCTTCTGCGTGGGGTCGATCTCGGTCTTCTGATCGACGCCCGCTCCTGCCGTGAGCAGCGGATAGCGGGCGTCCTCGACGTTGTAGGTCAGCTCACCCGTTCCGCGGTCCAGCCAGACGTTGCCCACCATCCCGTGGTCCGCGGGATACGCCCCGGTCGCCAGCGTGGCGTGGCCGACGATGGTCTCCGTATTGGCGTGCTCATAGTGGGCGTTAGCGTAGCGGGTGCCCTTTCTGTAGAGGTAGCGGAAACCACCCGGTTCGAGACGGTCGAGAACCCGAGCGGGAAGATCCCCGCGCAGCTGATCCACGGTGATCTGGAGCACCAACCGGACCTCGCTTGCACCCTCCGTTTGCGCCACTGCCGCCGTGCCGGAGGAAACCAGTAAGGCCATCATGAAATATCTGGTCCACATCGAGTCTCTCCCGTCGAAAAGTTTCGTTCTGCTGTGATTATCTTCTATGGGGCCCCGTCGACCTATTCAGAAGCCCTTGCCGACACTCAACCCGTAGACCAGGGTCTCCTCGTCGTCTACGAAGTCGAGGTTGACGGCTGGAGCTACGCTGATGCCGCCCACTTCGAACTCGTACTCCAGCCCGGCGCGCACCATGAATTCGGAACCCTCATGCTCTCTCTCTTCGATCCCCGGAGCCAGAACGAGCTTCAGCCGCTCGCTCGCATGGATGAATACCGGAACGCCCAACACGCTCGTGCGGAAGTCCTTGCCGGCGTAATCGACCAGAGCGCCGATGCCCCAGCGCCGAGTGAGCCGGTACTCGTAGTCGAGGCCTACGGTGAAGGCCTGCTCGTCCTTGACCGTGACAGGGCCGGGCCCGCTGTCGATCGTGACCTCGCCGTCGGTCACTCCCAGAAAAACAGAGACATGATGCCGATGGAATTCATGTTCTTCGTGCTCGGCTGAGTGCTCTTCCCCGTGCTCCTGCGCCACGGCACGCGCTCCAACCGATGCCGCAAGGACCAAGGCACAGGCCGAAGCAGCGACCGGGTGGCGCCAGAAACTATTGCCCTTCTTCATTTCGTCACCTCATCCAGGGAATCGTAGGATCCGGGCCGTCGGATCAGCTATGCTGAGGAAGTCTCGAGCCGCGACTCGAAGTCGCCACATAACAACGAGCTCGAGCGCTTCGGTCCCGAGCTCGGAACCGATTTATCAATCAGACAGAGGAGCGAGACCATGCAGCACAAGCTACCGGACCTACCCTACGCACACGGTGACCTGGAGCCCCACATCGACGGGCCCACCATGGCCATCCATCACGGCAAGCATCATCAGGCCTATGTGAACAACCTCAACGCCGCGCTCGAAGGGCACACGGATCTGCAGGAGAAGAGCGCCCTCGAGCTGATCATCGGTCTGAACACGATCCCCGAGAAGATCCGTGCGGCGGTTCGCAACAATGGTGGCGGCCACCTGAACCACACCATGTTCTGGTCGCTGATGAAGCCCGAGGGCCGGCACAACCCAGGATCGATCGTTGGGTCCGCGATTGACAAAGCGTTCGGCTCGTTCGACGACTTCAAGACGCAGTTCAAACAGGCCGGCATGACGCAGTTCGGGAGCGGCTGGGCCTGGCTCGTGGTCAACGGCGAAGGCAAGCTCGAGGTCGTGAAGACGCCGAATCAGGACAACCCCCTCAGCCAGGGCCAGGTGCCGATCCTCGGTGTCGACGTCTGGGAGCATGCCTACTATCTGAACTACCAGAACCGTCGAGCCGACTACATCGATGCCTGGTGGAACGTCGTCGACTGGTCGCAGGTCGAGGCCTACTACGGGCTGATCAAGATCGCCGGCGGCATCGCCGATCTCGACACCTGGGCCTCGGCAAAGCTCGCCAGGCTCGAGAGCGCCCTCAGCAAGATCAAGGGCTGAGAATCTCCTTGGAAGCGCATGGAAGGCCTCTTCTACCTCCTTGCCGGGGCGGTTTTCCTCTTCTCGCTGGTGGTGCGTCGGAAACTGAGTTCGACCTATCAAAAGTGGGGTCGAACCCGGAATAGAGCCAACATCACCGGGGCGCAGACGTCGATGGCGATTCTCGAAGCCAATGACATGCGTCGAGTTCGGATCGGACAGATTCGCGGCAAGCTGAAAGACCACTACGATCCGCGCAACAAGACCATCCGACTCTCGGACCCGGTCTATGAAGTCCCGAGTGTCGCCGCCATGGCCGTGGCGGCACACGAGACCGGACACGCGATCCAGGACAAGGTCGACTACGCACCTCTGGAGATACGGACCTTCCTCGCGCCCGTGGCGGCCGCCGGAGCCCGGTTCGGCTTGCCGGCGGCCATTGTGGGCTCTTTTCTGGGCACTCCTACGCTCGTGCTGGTGGGCCTTCTCGCCTATGCCGGTGCTCTACTGCTCCAGTTGCTGACGTTGCCGGTCGAGTTCAACGCCAGCAAACGGGCGATGCGGCAACTCGAAAAGCTGGGGGTGATGGGAAAGGAGGAGAGGAAAGGCGTTCGCGAAGTTCTGCGGGCCGCCGCCATGACCTACGGCGCCGGAGCCGCGTCGTCGGCGGGCTACGTCATCTATCTGTTGATCATCGGTGGGAACGCGCTCTTGCGGAGGCCGGCGTTGGCCAGTCCTCCCTTGAAGCCGCCGCCGGCGCTCTTCTAGGCGTCGCCGCAGGGCATTCTGAGGGGCGGCACACCGCCTAGCTCACGGATCCGGTTCAAGGTCTTGCCGACCGCCGGCTGGCAAACGATGCGGCGCTCGGCCGCGTACTTGCCGGGGAAATTGGTCAGCGCCAAACCGATCAGGATGGTGACAGCCCCCTGGCCCGGAAGCACGAGCATGGCGACGCCCGCCAGGATGAGGACGATGCCGAGGAGGTTCTTGAGGACCGAGAGGGCCGCCCACAGAACCGGATGCTTGCGCGCTATGCTGGCCGACCCTCGTCTTGCGGCGGTGAAGTAGTTCTCGGGGAGCTTGATGACGACGACCGGCAACACCACCACCGTGATCGCGAGCACGACGAGCGAAACGATACCGAGCTGCTCCAACAGGGCCTCGTGACCCTGGATCCACTCGGTGAACTTGTCCATCTTTGGATCCTCCGGTTTCAGTTACCCTGAACTCGGAGGATCGACTCCTACCCGCCTCATCTCGGCCTCGAAGAAGACGCGTTTGACTTCCGGAAGTGCGGCCTTGAGCTCGGCGTCGAGCTGTCTGGCCAGAGACTCCACTTCGTCTGCCGTGGCTTCGCTCGAGAAGTCGACGCTGAGGTTGACCAGAACGTACTCGGGACCCATGTGCATCGCGGCCACATCATGGACGCGCTCGATCATGCTGTAGCGGCCGACGACCTGCCGAATGGCCGCCAGAACCTCCGGGTTGACGCCCTCGCCAATCAGCAGGCCGTGGGTCTCGACCGCGAGCCAGATCGCGGTGCCGCCGAGGATCAGGCCGATGACGACCGAGGCGGCGCTCCATCCGCTCGCGAGGCATCAGCCACAAGCTCTTGACCCCGCCCCGATAGAGAAAGGCCTCCTCGCTTCCCGAGAGCCTCTTGCCAAAACCCGCCTCGACGTACGGCTCGAGCTGCCAGTTGTCACGAAGCGGGATCTCGAACTCGACCCCGATACCCAGAGCGACGGTTTCGACGGTTTCTTTCAGCGGCCGGCCGAGGCCCTCTCGGATCTCGAACTCATGAGCTCCAAACGAGAGTGGGAACTTGAGCTTGGCCCCCCAAT
>JAOTZA010000337.1 GCA_029861655.1 Acidobacteriota bacterium
AGCGGGTGCAGACCATGATTCGCTTGACCGTGCCGTCGACTATCGCCCGCACCTTCTGAAGGTTGGGCTGCCAGGTTCGGGACGAGACGTTGTGGGCGTGGCTAATCTGCCTACCGGTGATCGTTTTCTTACCGCAAATAGCGCATTGTCTGGACATTTGATGGGCCCTCGCAAAGAAGAACGCGGATGGTACCAGATCCTTTCTTGCCATCCAAGCGGTAGGAGCCGCATTTCCACTGCCGCGCGTTGTGCAGTCCTCAACAGACAGCCGAAGACCTCTCATATACGGTTTCCGCTATACCAGACCGCGTAGCCAACTGTGCGCGGCTATTGGAGAAAATCACCGGTGTGGGTGGGATCAACGATGTTGCAGTCTCAGTTTGGCGAGTGTTCGGAGCCCTTGACACCTTGGACTTGTTCCTGTAGCTTGCGTTATTGCTTAAGCTTTGGCTATTAAAGCCTCATGAGCATTGGACTTTCCGCCGCAAGATAGGCTAGAGAATAGTGTTTTTCTCGCGTTCAAAAAGTGTCGTCGGACTGGATGTCGGAAGTTCGGCCGTCAAACTCGTCGAGCTCAAGGAACGTCGGGTGGGGGAGTACAACTTGGAGAAGGTCGGGTTGGAGCCCCTTTCTCCGGAGGCGATCGTCGATGGCTCGATCATGGACTCTTCGCTGGTCGTCGAGGCCATCAACCGTCTGGCGGACGAAAGCGGTGTCCGTGGCACCAACTACGCGACGTCGCTGTCGGGGCACTCGGTGATCATCAAGAAGATCCAGGTCCCGGTGATGAGCGAAGATGAGCTCGCCGAGTCGATCCAGTGGGAAGCCGAACAGTACATCCCTTTCGATATCAACGACGTCCGCCTCGATTACACGGTCTTCCCCAGTTCAGAGCCGGCTCGCGAGACGATGGAAGTTCTGCTGGTGGCGGTCAAGCGCGACAAGGTCAACGATTACGTCTCGGTCATCAGCCAGGCGGGCAAGACCCCCGTGGTCGTCGATGTCGATGCCTTTGCCGTGCAGAACGCCTATGAAGCCAATTACGACATCGACCCGCATGAAGTCGTGGCGTTGGTCAACATGGGGGCGGGAGTGACCACGATCAACATCCTGGCTCGAGGCTCCTCCGTCTTCTGGCGCGACATCTCGATTGGTGGCAATCAGTTCACCGAGGCGTTGCAGCGAGAGTACAGTCTGTCGTTCGACCATGCCGAGCGGCTCAAGAGGGGTGAACAAGTTCAGGGCTGCTCTCCGGCGGAAGCGAAAGCGGTGCTGGAGGCCGTGGCCGGTGAGATGGCGGCCGAGATTCAGAAGACCTTCGACTTCTATGCCGCCACTTCCGCCGATGATCGTGTCACCCGCCTGTTGCTCTCCGGAGGTTGCGCTCTAACGCCCAGCCTGCGAGAGGTCTTACAGGACAGGTTTGGTGTTTCCACCGAGTTGATGAACCCGCTGCGCAGAGTCAACTACAAAGAGAGTGACTTCGACAGCCAGTGGCTGGAAGCGGTGGCGCCCATGCTTTCGGTTTCGGTCGGTCTGGCGATGAGAAAAGTGGGAGACTAGGCGGCGATGATTCGGATCAATCTACTTTCGGAGGGGCGCAAGCCGGTCGCGGCCAAGAAGGAAGCGTTCTCGGGCTTCAAGTTCAGCGGTATCGACCCAGGCAGTATGGCGTTGGTCGGCCTGTTGCTCGTGGCCCTGATCGTCGCCGCGACCCACAACCTGATGCTCAAGGGAAAAGTCCGCGAGGTGAAGGAAGACGTTGCCGAGGCGCAGGTCGAGGTGGACCGTCTGGCGCCAATCATCAAAGAGGTGGAGGAGTTCAAAGCCAACAAGGCAGCTCTCGAGAACAAGGTTCGAGTGATTGGGGGATTGCGGAACAACCAGCACGGCCCGGTTCAGTTCATGGACCAGATCTCGCGAGCGCTGCCGGAGCTCTTGTGGCTGGAGCAGATGAAAGTCACGGGCAACACGATCTCGCTCAATGGAGCGGCCTTCAATGTCAACGCGATTGCTGCGTTTATCGAGAACCTCGACAAGGTCCCCCAATTCAGTGAAGAGCCCGTGACTCGCGACATCAAGCGCGACAGTGGTGGCTACTCATTTCATGTCAACTTTACGTTCACCTATTCGAAGCCGACCGAGGCTCGAGAGGCGGCCGAGCCCGCAGCGGCCGAGCCCGCCGTGGCCGAGAGTTAGAGGGAAGCGTGGCTTTTAACACCGGTCTCGAAGAGAAACCCTGGTATTTTGGCGCCGCGATCGGGCTGCTGTTGGCCGGTGGCCTCTACTGGGCCGCCAATAAGTACTTCCTTGAGCCAAAGAAAGCCGAAGTGGCAAACCTCGAAAGCCAGTTGACGACACTCAACGCGAAGATCCAGGAAGGCCTGACTGCTCAACGCCAGTTGCCGCGGTTTCGCGAAGAAGTCAGGCAGCTGGAGATTGAACTCGATGGGTTGCTGCGGATTCTTCCTGCGCGCCGCAATACGCCCGATCTCATCAAGCGGGTCCGAGATCTGACAGAGCAAGGCGACTTCGACCTGCTGCGTTTCGCACCAGGCACTTTGGTGGAGCAGGAGTTCTACAGCGAGTACCCGATCGGCATTGGTCTGGAGGGCGGGTATCACAACCTAGCGCAGCTTTTCGAGCAGGTCAGCCGGTTTCCGAGGATCATCAACGTGGACGCCCTGGAGATCAAGACGATTGATCGCGCGGACACGCTTCACACGCTGGCGGCAACTTTCGTGGCGAAGACCTTCGTCTACAAGGAAGCAGCGCCTGTAGCAGAGGAGCCAGTAGGGTGAGTTCCCTGTGGGCCAGCCACTCGGGCCGGTTGCTGCTCTCGGTGCTGCTCGTGGCGGGTTTCGCCGCCGTGACGGTGTTGGCGGCTCAGGAAGAGCCCGCATTCGACGAGCTTACGACTCCTGTTGAGCCGCTTGACGACGAATTGGGGGCGGCCGATCTCTCCGATCCGGAAGGGTACACCTACGACTCGGGTGGCCGGCGTGATCCGTTTCGCTCATTGCTCTCCGTGCGGCGTCGCCCCGAAGCCGCGGGCCCCCGGCCCGACGGCATCCCCGGTCTCTTGATCGATGAGATCGACGTCAACGGTATCTGGACCCTGGCTGACGGCGCGGTGGCACAGATTCGCTCTACCCAACAAGAGCAAAGCTACCTCCTCCGAGAAGGAGATCAGCTGTACGACGGAGATGTCGTCAGCATCGGAGATGAGGAGGTTGTATTCAAGCAGATCGTCGATGACCCAACGGCGATCAAACCGTTTCATGAGGTGGTGAAGAAGCTGAATCCCTAGCTTCCGGACTGTAGGAAGGCATCCTGATGCGCAACGACGCAAGAAAAGTGAGAACAGGTGGGTGGTGCACCCTGGGTGGACCCTCCATGGGGACCGCGCTGTTGCTGGCGGGGCTGCTCATGGCCGCGAGCGGACTGACTTCGGCGACCGCGGCTCAGGCGGCGAGGAGATCCCCGGCCCCTCCGGGCATCCTGGCGCCTCTGCCTCTAGAGATAGAGGCGATGGTGCTACGCGACGACGAAATCGGCAGCCAGCTCAGTGTCGCGACCTCCGGGCCGATGAT
>JAOTZA010000053.1 GCA_029861655.1 Acidobacteriota bacterium
CGCAGATGGTCGCAAGGTGTTGATTGCCGACAGCGACCATTACGGTCCCGAGGACATCAGCTACGAGTGGGTCTGGAAGACGTTCCTGCGCGGCCAGCACCCGCTGTTCATGGATGTCACCCAGACCCTCGACTGGTGGACGGGCGAACCGTGGGACCCCGCCGAGAAGCGCTGGGCCAAGGTGCACCGCGCCCTCGGAGCCATCCAGGAGCTGGTGGAAAGCGTCAACAAGCAACGCAAGGGCCGCCCCGAGAGTGGCCTTGCTGATATGGCGCCCCAACGGGCAGCCGGCGGTGGAGCAAACGAAAGAACACGTCCCTCCAGCTCGCCCTGGACCCTCTTCTCTTCGAACAAGCCGTGCAAACGCAAGCAGAGCGGCGCTTGCGGCAAGGCTCGCGCCAACGGCGACGAGCTCCTGGTCTACGCCGGTGCATCGGAGGCGGTGCGGATCTGCCAGTTGGGAACTCGTGAGGAGTACCGCTCGCGCTGGAAGAACAGCCGACGGGCGGGCTACGCAGCGCCCGCCGCGATTTCGACATCCAACAAGAGCGGCTGTCTCGAGCTCGAGAACCCCTCCGACTCCACCGCTATCTTGCATCTCGAGCGGGTGCTCGACACGGCCGGGTCGGCAGCCGGCTGACCGCTTCTCCACCCGGGTCCGGGGCGGGTTCAGCCCGGAGTGCACTATGGCATTTTCAGCACCATGCCGACGCTGCTACGGTTGTCTCGTGAGTCTTCGACCCGGGATCTGGGCGGCTTTCCTCTTTCTGCTGGCTGGCGCCGTAGCGGCGCAGGGTCGGCCGGCACTCCACCACCAGGACCATCCCAAGGCATCGCCCGTTCTCGCCCAGTACGACTTCGAAGAACCGTCTCCCTCCGGGCCCGACACCTTCTGGGTGCGCCAGCGATACGGCGGTGAAGTCGCCTTGAGCACCGCTTTTCGGGTCAGCGGCGTGCGGTCGCTCCACATCAGCGAGGTCCCGGGAAACCGCGACTTTGCAGAGTTCCTGGCCTACTTCGACGAGCGGCGTGAGGGTACCGTTTTTATCCAGTTCTACCTCTTGCTGACCGACCCCGAGCAACGGTTCAACTTCGGCCTCGCCGGCCCAAAGTGGTTTCTCAACCTCGAGCGTCATGGTCACGCCATCTGGCTGCAAACCGATCAAGGCTTCTTTCGTCACCGGTCGCAACAGGGCTGGCAGCCGCTCTTTGCGCCCCGACCCTTTGCCTGGTACTTCGTGGACTTCGTTTACCACGTGGACCAGGGTCTCTACGATCTGGCGCTCTTCGAAGAGGGTCAGGAGGATCCAGTGATCGACGTTCGTGGAGTACGCAACCTCAACGGACACGACCGTTCGTCCGTCAAGTACTTCTCCTTGATCGGAGATCTAGAAGATGCCGGTCGTTTCGACTTCTTTGTCGATGATCTGATCATCGCCACCGACCCCGCGGTGAGGCAAAAGCCGTTTGTTGCGCCCGGTCGGCGTCGCACGTTCGTGGATCAGTTCTCGGTAGGACCGATCAGAGCACTCACCGAGCAAGAAGTGAGCGATCTCTTGTGGAAAGCAAGGCGCTGGCGTGACGAAGTGGGCTGGGAGCCCGAGACCGTGGACCGGGATCTCCTCGACCGGCTGGAGTCGGCGGCCGACGACGCCTTCCGCGCCGGCGAGCTCGATTTCGCGGAGACCGTCTACCTTCGCCTGCAGAACCACCCGCGGCGACGAACCCGTGCACTTCTCAAGCACGCCGACATCCGCCACCTGCGAGGCGATGTACAAGAAGAGCGACGGCTTCGCGAGGCAATCTACGGAGCTCTCGAGTACGAAGAATAGAACCGCATCGGAGGCAGATTCGAGGCCCTACATAAGCTTCCGCTCGGCGTTTTTCGTGAGGTAGGTTGTAGCTCCGTGAAGGACTACCGCAAACATCACCACCCCTTTGGACGGGGCGATGAATCGAAAGCCCCTCTAGCCTCGACACGCGGAACCATGAAAATGAGACACGCGGTGGCCACAACTCTGCTGCTTCTTCTGGGCCCAGCCCTCGCCGCCCAGCCCGACTCGTACCGATCGATCGACGGCAGTAGAAACAACCGGGAGCACCCGAATTGGGGAAGCGCCGGAGTCGAGCTGCTTCGCCTTCTTCCGGCGGCATACGCCGATGGTCGCTCGGAGCCGGCGGGGGCGAACCGGCCCGGTCCCCGAGAAATCAGCAACGGCTGTGCGGCTCAAGACGCGCCGGTATCGAACAAGATGGGTGTGAGCGACTTCTTTTGGGTGTGGGGTCAGTTCTTGGATCACGACATCTCACTGACCGGAGCCGCCAAACCGTCGGAGTCGTTCGACATCGCGGTTCCGGCCGGGGATCCCTCGTTCGACCCCGCCTGGACCGGCACGGTGGTCATCCCTTTCCAGCGGTCGACCTACGCGAAGGGTCGTGTACGCCAGCAGCTCAACGAGATCACCGCCTGGATCGACGCGTCTCAGGTCTATGGCTCCGACATCGAGCGCTCCCGCGCTCTGCGGCGCAACGGCGGCAGAGGAGATCGGCTCAAGAAAAGTAAGGGCGGGCTGCTTCCTTTCAACAGACGAGGTTTTCCCAACGCACCGAGCGACCACGCTCCATCTTTCTTTCTAGCCGGTGATGTGCGCGCCAACGAAAACGTAGCCCTCACCGCCGTTCATACCCTCTTTCTGCGCGAACACAACCGCATCGTGCGGTTGCTTCGCCAACAGGGCGGGCTGGATCGCGAAGATCGCTATCAGCTCGCTCGTGCCCTGGTAGGGGCGGAGATCCAGGCGATCACCTACAAGGAGTATCTGCCCCTGCTTCTCGGAGCGGGCGAACTGTCGTCTGATTCGGACTACAAGCCGCGCACCAACCCAGGGATCGCCAACGTTTTCTCCACCGCCTGCTACCGGTTTGGCCACAGCATGTTGCCGACTTCCCTGATGCGGCTGCGGCCCAACGGTCAGCCGATTCAGGCCGGCGACCTGCCGCTACGGGATGCGTTTTTCTCTCCCACCGAGCTGAGCCGGCACGGCATCGAGCCGTACCTGCGAGGTTTGGCTGTTCAGCGGGCACAGGAAGTCGATGGCGGCGTCATCGATGATGTCCGCAACTTCCTCTTCGGCGAGCCCGGCCGCGGAGGTTTCGATCTCGCGGCACTCAACATCCAACGTGGGCGGGATCACGGCCTGCCCTCGTACAACCAGGCGCGGGCGGCTCTCGGTCTGTCACGGGCGAAGACGTTTGCCGACATTTCTTCCGACCCCGAAGCCCGACAGCGGCTTGCCGATGTCTACGGATCGGTCAAACTAGTCGACGCCTGGGTCGGAGCACTCGTCGAGGACCATATGCCCGGCACCATGGTCGGCGAGCTCGCCTTCCATGTGCTGCGCGACCAATTCGAGCGGCTACGAGACGGCGACCGCTTCTGGTACCACCGCGCCCTCCCCGAGTCCCTTGTTGAGTGGGTCGACCAGCACAGCCTGGCGCGGATCATCCGACTCAATAGCAAGATCGGGTCGGAGCTGCCCGATGATGTGTTTCATACCGACTCGCCCGGCGGCTGAACTGGGTACGGGTTGCTTGGCGAGGACGTTGATCTAGCGATCCTGCCGATAGAACCTGCGAAGCCTGGCGGTCTGGAAGAGAGCGGCAGATAGAACCGCCACCAGCGCCACGGTCGCCAGAATCACCACCATGCGGGTGGCCGGCTCCCCCATCTTGGCCCGCTCCGAAGCGAGGCGAAAGATCGTTCGAACCCACTCGAGACCGGCGACCACCAGCGCGACCTGCACCGTCCGCGCGGCCCAAGGCCGCCGCACGACGACAAGGGCCAGAAGAACGAAGACCGCGGCAACCAGGACCAGGTTGCCGCCGCGCAAGAAATGTGCGCCCAGCGCCACGAGGCTCAGAACGACCGGAAACAGAAGGAGCGCGCTCAACTAGTCGTGATGCTCGGCAGGTGAAAGCCGCTCCGCCCCAGGCAACTTGCCGACCAGTCGGCCCGGGTCGTGGATCAAGATCGGCAGGTGCTGGGGACAGATCCAAAGCCTCGAGCCCTGGTACTCGAGTGCAACCAGCGGCGTCTCGGTGTCGCCTCGCTCGCATGCCAGACATTGCTTCTGCGGATTCTGGGTTTCGTTCATCGATTCTCCCGGTTTCGAACCCGACTCTAACCCAGAGATTCGAGCTTTGCGATCGGCCGCGCGAACCGAAGGTAGGTGGCTACGCCTCTTCGTCGCCGTGGCGGATCCGATCGAATGGCTGCACGACGCTCGACGCGATGTTGCTCAGGTGGGCGCTCACACGACGCAGGACTCGGGCGGCGCTGCCATAGACAACGGCCATGTCGGCGCTCAGGTCGCTATCGGCGACCTTTCTTGTGTACCGGATCAGATCCGCTTTGATCTCACGGTGTGCGGCCACAACCTGACGTGCGTGATCCACGTCGTCTTCTCTGAAGGCCTTTTCACATCGCTCGAACAGAGGACGGATCCGATCTGCCAGCCCGCGTAACTCGTCGGCAAAGGGACCTTCGCGGCGGCTTTTCGCTAGAGCCACGACCTCCGCCAAACCGCGGGCGAAGTCGCCGATGCGCTCGGCATCTTGGACCATGCTCACCAGGACCAGGCTTGCGACGAGGTCCTGGCTCGGGTTGACGCTCAAATGTTGAAGGACGCTTCGCCGCACCATACGCTCCCCTTCGTCCACCACGTCGTCCATCTCTTCGAGATCGACCTCGAGCTCCTGGTTGTCCAATAACGCACCCAGTGAGAGATCGAGCATGCGCGCGGACTGCTGGAGCATCGTCGTGATGTCTCGAAACGCCGCCTCTACCAGGGTTGAAGGTTTGCCGGAACCAAAGAGTCGCTCGAACATCAGAACCTCCTCACAGGGTACCCGTCACCACGAGCAGCAGAATCGGCAGGGCGAAGAAGAGCCCGAGAATATAGACAGCGGCCAGCAACCGGTTTTCGGCACCAATCCGGCCGACCGCTTCGGCCAGCGCCAACGGGATGGCACGTACCGGCGGCGGCAGATAGATCACCGCTGACGCCGACAGGTTAAATAGAAGGTGGGCAAAGGCAACCGTCACCGAAGCCGTGCTGCCGGTGCTGAGGGCAGCAAGCATCGCGGTGACCGTCGTACCAATATTGGCGCCGATCGTATACGGGAAGACCTGCCGCAGTGTGACGACGCCGGCACCGACAAGGGGCACCATGACCGATGTCGTAATCGAGCTCGACTGCACCATGACCGTCATCAGGACACCCGCGACGATTGCCGCCGGCGCCGATCGGAAGAGGGTTCGGTGGAGGACCCCTTCAGCGCGTCCGGTCATCACCACCTTGAGCAGGTCGACCAGGAACTTGAGGCAAAGGATCAGGAGGAGAACCCCGGCCGCCAGTACCAAGGCACCCGAGTCACTCAAAACGTCCTGCACCCATTTGGCCAACGGACGGACAATCGCCTTCAACGGATTGAAGAGCTTGGTCCCTCCCACGCCTTCGAGAGCACTCGCAAGATAGGTCGAAGTTCGCGCGAGATAGTGCGTTGTCATCTCGAGCGGTAGAAATACCAGGACGGCCAACCAGTTGAAAAAATCATGGACCGTCGCACCGGCAAAAGCGCGCCGAAACTCCTCACGCCGGTTGACGTGCGCAAGCGAAACGAGCGTGTTGGTGACCGAGGTGCCGATGTTGGCTCCCATGATGATCGGGATGGCGCCCTCGATCGTCAACCCGCCAGCAGCGACCAGGGCGACCGTCATCGACGTCGTCGTCGATGAACTCTGTACCAGGGTCGTCGCGAGAATGCCGATGAACAAGCCCACAAACGGGTTTGCCGTGCTTTCGATGAGGGTTTCGGCGAAGCCCTTGCCAAACAGCTTGAAGGCAAGACCCATGAGGTCCAGCCCGAGAAAGAACCCGTAGAGAAGAAGGGCCAGGAGAACGGCGCGAAGCACCGTGGAGCCACCCCGGCCGGCGATCGCCTTCTTTACCGGGCTATCAGAGGTCATTCGCGTTGTCCCACAATACGGCGGCAGCGAGCGCACCTTTTCACAAGCAAGAACTCTATCTTCCCCGCTCCCAGACCAGATGCGGTAGCTCGGGAATGACGAGTCGCTCCATCGCCAACCGCACCGCGGCCGCCGACCCGGGGAGAGAAAAGATGAAGACGCCGTGGGCGAGACCGGCCACTGCCCGGCTGAGCATCGCCGCGGCGCCGATCTCCTCCCAGCTCAGCATCCTGAAGAGTTCGCCGAACCCATCGAGTCGCTTGTCCAGAAACCGCTCAACCACCTCGACGGTCGTGTCACGGGTCGAGATCCCGGTGCCACCCGTCGTGACGATCAGCTGCGCCTCCCCTTTTTGAAGTAGCTCGGAAATCAGCTTCCCGATCTCTTCGGGCTCATCTCGGACCCAACGACGATCGACGACCGTGTGACCCGCTTGTCTCAGGTTCTTGACGATCAAGTCGCCACCATTGTCGTTCTCGGGCCCACGGCTGTCGCTGACCGTAACGACGGCGCACAAGCACTTTCGGTCGCTGGCGGCCCGGCGATGCTGTTCGGTCGACTCGCTCACCACCCGATCGTAACCCGTGCTCGAACCCAGCACACTTTTGTTACTCTCCGCCACCGAAGATGAGACGCAAGATGAGACAGCTGCCGACGCTCGCCCCTCCTCTTCTCGTGGCTCTTGTGCTCGGCTCCCTACTGGTGGCGGATTCGCTGTCTGGCACGGAGCCGGTAGAGCTGCCAATACGTCGTCTCGCTTTTCTCGGCGAGGCCCGTCTTCCCCGAGATACCACCGTCGATGGAGCGCTCTTGGGCGGCCTCTCCGGGCTCACCTACGACCGGCAGCGCGACGTCTTCCACGCGATCTCCGACGATCCTTCCCAGCGTGCCCCGGCGCGCTTCTACACGGTCTCGATCGATCTCGCAGACGGCCGCCTGGAACAAGGCGACGTCACAGCGGTCGCGGTCACCACACTGAAAACATCCGCAGGAGAGACCTTCGCCGAGAAGACTCTCGACCCGGAGGGGATCGCGCTCTCACCACGCCGAACCCTGCTGGTTTCATCCGAAGGTCAGGTCGACCAAGGAGTTCCACCCTGGCTCCGCGAGTTCGCGCTTGACGGCTCGGCAGGCTCGTCGTTCGACCTCGATCGCAAGTTCACTCCCGCCAGACGGAGTTGGCTGCCGGGGCGTAAACATCCGCGAGGAGTGCGTCACAACCTGGCACTCGAGTCCCTGACCCTCTCCCCCGGGGGCTCGCTTTTCACGGCCACCGAAAACGCGCTGCACCAGGATGGCCCAAAGGCTGATCTCGACAAGGGGAGCCCCGTGCGGATCGTCCGCTACGACACCGACACCGGGGAAGTGACGGCGGAGTATCTCTACCGGACGGAACCCGTGCCGCACGCGCCCGTGCCCGCCGACGCCTTTCGCGTCAACGGTCTGGTCGAGCTTCTCGCCTTCGACGAGAACCGGCTGTTGACACTCGAGCGCGCTTATTCCTCGGGCGTCGGCAACCACGTCCGCCTGTTTTTCGTCGATCTGAGGACGGCCACCAACGTGCTGTCGGTGGAGAGGCTCGAACAAAGTGGTGCGACGGCGGTCGAAAAGACTTTTCTGCTGGACTTCGCCGAGCTCGGGATCGAGCTCGACAACCTCGAAGGCATGAGTTTTGGTCCAACACTCGCCGACGGCCGGCGGACGCTCATCCTGGTGAGCGACGACAACTTCGCCCCCGATCGCCAGGTGACCCAGTTTCTGGCCTTTGCGTGGAGCCCAAATCCGGTCACGATTGCCGCCATCCAGGGAGCCGGTCATCGCTCACCGCTAGAACGATCCTGGGTCTTCGACATTCCCGGGATCGTCACTGCCACCGACATCGGCCAGCGCGCGCCGGGATTCTGGATCCAGCAACCATCCGGTTCCGATCGGCCTGGCGCGTCGAGCGGACTTTTTGTCTCGACTCACGAGCCGCCGCAGCTCGAGCCCGGAGATCGGGTCCTGGCGACCGGCCGCGTCCATGAGGCCGGGCGCCGAGGTGCCCTGACTGTGACGCAGCTGGCCGGCGGCCGTTATCAGCCGCTCTCCAGAGGTAATGCTCTGCCGGAGCCGATCCGGTTGGGAGCCGACGGGCACGGGGGTCGGCCGGTCCCGGCAGCTTGGATCGATGACGATGGGCTGACGCTTTTCGAACCGCAACACGACGCCATCGACTTTTTCGAAAGCCTCGAGGGGATGTACGTCGAGCTCCACGACCCCCTGGTGGTCGGACCGGGGGACCGCTTTGGCGGCTGTGTCGTCATGGCGGGAGGCGGACCGAGACACGGACGCACGACACCCGGCGGCGTTTTGGTGTCACGCGAGAACTTCAACCCGGGTCGGCTCACTGTCTCGGCTCGTCTGCTGCCGGAGTCGGACGGGACCGCGTCGGGTTGTCGAGCCGCGGTCGGCGAGAGATTCGCCGGTCCGGTCCGCGGTGTTCTGCACTACGACTTCGGAACGTTTCGCCTGCTGCCTACAAAGCTTCTTCCTCGAGCGCGTCGCTCATCGCTGGTCGTCCCGCCGTCACCGCCGCTGCCAGGGGACCGTGGGCACCTCACGATCGCCACCTACAACCTTTGGAACCTCGAACCCGCGGACCGGGAAAACTCCCGGCTCGAACGGTTGGCGCGATCGATCGTCGATGATCTCGGCGCCCCCGATATTCTCGCGGTGCAGGAAGTTCAGGATGCGAGTGGCGCCAAAGACGACGGTGTCGTCGCAGGCAACGCGACGTTCGAAGCACTTACGCAAGCAATCTCGGCTGCTGGCGGGCCGACGTACACGTTCCACCAAATCGACCCTGCAGATGGCGAGGACGGCGGCCGACCCGGAGGCAATATCCGGGTTGGTTTTCTCGTCAATCCCACGCGGGTTCGGGTCCTCGACCGCGAGCGATCGACGTCTGGACCGCCGGCTGTCCAAACCGACCCTCAGGGCCCCCTGCTCTCGCCCAACCCGGGTCGACTGGGCTCTTCAGATCCGGCTTTTGCAGAGAGCGTCGAGTTTGGCTACGAGCCGAGCCGCAAACCCCTTACCCTCGAGACCGAGTTTTGTGGGCGCAGATTGTTTCTGGTCAATCTTCATCTGCGGTCCAAGCGCGCTGACGACCGGCTCTTCGGGGACCGACAGCCGCCGCTTCTCCACAGCGAGGAGCAACGCTCGGAACAGGCCGAGAGCGTTCGGCTTCTTGTCGAGAAGATTCTGGCGCTCGATCCGGAGGCGGCCGTCGTCGTGTTGGGAGATCTGAACGAATACACATTTCGTGCGCCTCTACGCGTCCTCGCCGGCGATGTACTCGAGAATCTGATCGAGAGGCTTCCGCCCGACGAGCGCTATACCTACATCTATCAGGGTAACTCGATGGTTCTCGACCATGTGCTGGTGAGTCACGCATTGAGCTCGAACGCGGAGATTCAGGCGATTCACGTCAACGCGGATCTGCCGTACGGGGAACGCGCGAGCGACCACGACCCGGTGCTGGCGCGACTGGCGATCGAGTGTTTGGACCCCTAACGTAACCCTCTTTGCAAACAACAAATGATTCCGGAAGAGGACGATTCTTCCATTACAATCGGGGGGTCACTTGGAGGGGTTGTGAATCCGGGTCGGTGGTTCCTCCGCCGCGCCCTTAATTCTTTAGGATTGGAGGTCTTTTTATGAGTATGGCGTCTGAGTTCAAGGATTTCGCCCTCAAGGGCAACATGATGGACATGGCCGTCGGCATCATCATCGGCGGCGCTTTTGGCAAGATCATCGCCTCGTTGGTCAACGACGTGTTGATGCCGGTCATCGGTATGGCCATGGGCGGAGTCAGCTTCGCCGATCTCTACAAGTCCCTCGACGGCAACTCGTACGAGTCGCTGGCGGCGGCCGAGGAGGCGGGTGCCGCGATCATGAAGTACGGCTCGTTTTTCCAGAACATCTTCGACTTCGTGATCATCGCCTTTGTCATCTTCATGATGATTCGAGCCATGAACAACATGCGCAAGAAGGAAGAAGAGGCGGCCGAACCGCCCGAGCCGAGTGACGAGGTCAAGCTTCTCACCGAGATTCGAGACTCGCTCGGCAGGAGCTAAACACCACACAGAGAAGCTGCTGACGACTGCCAGAGAACGACCAGGGCCGGGGTCTTCCCGGCCCTTTTTTTTTCTTGGCACGTGTTAGATTCCAGCGGCAGCAGTCTGCTGTCCCGCTCGATTTGGAGGATCCTCAAAAATGAACAGTGGTTTGATTCACCTCGCCCGGAAGACTCTCGCCCTCTTACTGCCCATGGCCGCCCTGACGGCGGCATGCGCGCAGCCGATCTCCGATGCCACGGATTCGACCGACTCCGGCACGGAGCGCCACGCCGCCACCCACGAGCTGGGTCCGGCCGCCGTCGAGGCCGCATCCTTGATTACCGCCGAAGTGCTCCGTGCACCGATCACCGAGCTGGCGAGCGACGAGTACGCCGGTCGCGGCCCGGGGAGCGACGGCGACCGCATGACGCAGGAGTATCTGATCGAACAGCTCGAGACCATCGGTTTCGAGCCCGGCGCCTCCGAGGGTGGCTGGCTACAGCCCTTCGACATCGTCGGGATCGACGCAAAGGCACCCGGTACCTGGAGGTTCTCCGCAGGCGACAAGGCCATCGAGCTCACCTGGTGGGACGACTACATCGCATCGAGTGGTGTCCAGGAGGAGAGCGCCCGGATCGACAACGCCGAGTTGGTCTTTGTCGGCTACGGCATCCAAGCTCCCGAATACGACTGGGATGACTTTAAGGGCGTCGATGTTTCGGGCAAGATCCTGCTGATCATGAACAACGACCCAGATTGGGACCCTGAGCTCTTCGAGGGCAACCGGCGCCTCTACTACGGTCGCTGGACCTACAAGTACGAAAAGGCAGCCGAGCTGGGTGCAGCGGGCGCGATCATCATTCACACCACCCCCTCGGCGGGTTATCCGTTCCAGGTCGTTCAGACTTCCTGGACCGGACCGCAATTCGAGATCCCCGCAGCCGGCGAACCTCGGGTCCAGGTTCCTGCGTGGACTTCCGAGGACGCAGCATACCGGTTGATGGAGCTCGGGGGACATGACCTCGACGCTTTGCGCGAATCGGCAAAGAGCCGTGATTTCGAGCCCATGCCGCTGGGGATCACCGCGTCGGTCGAGCTGACCAATCAGGTCGAACGAGTCGAGACGGCCAACGTGATCGGGGTTCTCCCCGGCTCGGATCCCGAGCTCGGCAGTGAATACATCGTCTACTCCGCCCACCACGATCATCTGGGAGTCGGCAAGCCCAACGATGACGGCGACGAAATCTACAACGGCGCTCGCGACAATGCCGCCGGTGTCTCCCAGGTCTTGGCAATCGCCCGCGCCTTCGCCTCGCTCCCCGAACGGCCTCGCCGTTCGATCATGGTGGCGTTTGTGGCCGCCGAGGAACAGGGCCTTCTCGGTTCGGCCTATCTCTCGCGCAACCCACCGGTGCCCGCCGGCCGTCTGACGGCCAACCTCAATTACGACGGCGGGAACATCTGGGGAAGGACTCGCGATATTACGTTTATCGGCTATGGCAAGTCGTCACTCGATGCCGTGGTCGAGAAATTCGCCGCCGAGCAGGACCGCGTGGTCAAACCGGATCAGTTCCCCGACAAAGGCTATTTCTACCGCTCGGATCAGTTCAACTTCGCCAAAGTGGGTGTCCCGGCGATTTATCTCGACGAAGGCACCGATTTCGTGGGCCGACCCGAAGGCTGGGGGCGAGAGCAGATCGAGACCTGGACCGGAGTTGATTATCACCAGCCGAGCGACCAGCTAACGGATGACTGGAACTTCGAGGGCATGATCGAGGACGCCGTCCTGGGACTTCGATGCGGTTACTTTCTTGCAGAACAGGATGCCCCACCCACGTGGACTCCGGGAGATGAGTTCGAGGCGGCGCGCCTAGAGGCCCTCGAACAGAGAGCCTCTTACTAAAAGAACGAACGGTTGTTCTTTTTTTGTGACCCTTCGACAAACCCCGCTGGGAAAGCCTCAAAGGGCTCCGATTCTGGATGCTCAGGGTCCAGGGACGCCCCGGCGCACTCGACCCAGGCATGAGCCTCGAGGTCGGCGCCCGTTCGACGCACACCGATCCGCAACACCGCCGGGATGCCACGCCGAGCGAGCATCCCCGAGAGCGCCACGGAACGCTCCAGACACCTGGTCCGGACCGGGCTCCGGGAGGCCGCCGCATCTACCAACCGAGCCAACGCCCGAGCGCGATCGAGGTCTCCGTTTCCCACGGTTCCCGTGGCCGCCACACTCCCGGCAACACGCTCGAGGGTCTTCGCCCCGCGTCGGCGAAGAACAACGGAAGCTCGAATGACACGTAACCAGGCCTCCGCCAAGTCCCTGCGCTGACCCCAATCGAGCCCCGCCAGCTTGCGCCAGTCTCCTGCTTTCAACCTGAGCAATGGGTATGCGTCCTGCCTTGGGCCACCGCCCGTTGGTATGAGGTCTGTTGCGGCAGGCGAGTAGCCTACCAGCGAGGGCGGCGCAGGCTGCCGCACGACGAGCTTCTGTTCAGGTCCGCTAGAATGGCGCGCGAGATGCCGGGTTTTCGCCGATTGCCCTCACTGCCGACGATCTTGCTGCTGCTCGCAGCGTTCGTGGTGTCGCCGGCGCTCGAGACCCACGAACAGCGGGGCCATCTCTCGGACGCCGGAGTCTTGAACGACGGCTCGGTCTATCTTGCCGGTCACACCCGCGCAGACGACTCTCTCCATATCGAGTCACTCGGCAGCATCGAGTCTTTGCATTGCGTCGGCTGCCTGATGCGTCAGAACCGAAGCGGTCTCGTGATCCGGGGCCAACTCACGGCACATCGTGTTGTCGGGACGTCGCTATCGACGCTGGCGGGCAACGCGCTCCCCACCGATCCCACGAGATTCAGCGGCGCTCCTAGGGCCCCTCCAGGCCTCCGTCCTCACTCTTCCTGATCGAGCCCGACCTCGCTCCAGCGAGGCCGGAACGTTTCGAGAGAGCCGTCCAGCCGGTGCGGCTTGCCGCGCCGGACGGACGATCTTGGACCGAGGACCCTGGAGAACCCCATGATGGAAAGAAACCGCCACCTGGCTCGTGCCGGCCGAATCGCCATGATCGGCGTGGTTGTCGCGAGCGGCCTACACCCACGACCCGCGCGAGCGCAGACGACACCCGCGATCGACGAGATCCGCAGAGAAATCCTAGA
>JAOTZA010000338.1 GCA_029861655.1 Acidobacteriota bacterium
CCCAGCCCCGCTCTCCGTGGCGGGAGGAGAACCGACCCCGCCCATCGAGCTCGTAGCGACGCGTCTGCCCCTTCTTGGCAAAGACTTCGACCTCCGGCAGCCCACGAGCCTCGAGACCCGAAGAAGCGGCTTCCAGCGCTCGCTTTGCTTCCCCCGTCACCCGGACACCTCCACCGAGAGCCCGTCGACCAAGACCGGCGGGCAGGTGGCCCACACCGGCATTCGGAGACCCGCCTTGGCGCACCAGCCGGCCCCCCCAAAACGGGGCTCATCGCCCACCGCCGCGACCGCTTCGAGGATCTCGGAAACCCGACCACGCAACCGGCATGGTCCGACGTAGTCTGCTGGACCATCCGGTCCGATTCGTCGTCCGTAGGGAAACGAGAGACTGAACCTGCCGGCGATGGGATCGAGGCTGCCACTACTGGCCTCAGGCAAGAAAAGACCTCCCCGCGCTGCAGCAAAAAGCGCGCTCTCCCCGGTGTCGCCCGCCAGCAACTCGAGGTGTGTGGACCGTGGAACCGGCATCGAATGACGATCCGATCTCCTCCCCGCGCCAGGTGCGAGACGTTCAGATCCGGCTGCGAACCTCAGATCCGCGAGGGGTTCCTTCACCTCCCCACCGCGGAGCAACCAACGCCGAAGGACCGGCACGCCCTCGTCGTCGAAACCTCTCGCCACCCTTGTCGGTGCACCCCCCGGATCATCGAGAACATCGAGCAAGGGACTGCCCAGAGAGAAACCGCAGGCGGCTTCGGGCCGACCGGTCAAGATCAGCGTATCGGCTTCCAGAGTGTGCGCCACCGCCTCGTGCAAAAGCACCGCGGCAGCGTCCGATCCAAGCAGCAGCGGCTGCCGACCTGTCGGTGCCACGGCCCCTTCGCGCGCCCGGAAGTGAGCGATCAAGCACGACGCCAAGTGCTCCGCCGACCGCTCCGTCAGGTCCGGTAGGAGCGCTCCATAGCGACCCCAGGAAAAGTCGGCACGGGCGCTGTAGAACAGTTCCTCCTCGGGTTCCGACACCAACCGCTGACCCAAGACCTGGACCCACCGATGGCATCGTTGCACGGTAAGCAGCAGCGGGAAGGCGACATGAGCTGCTCGGATTCGCCGCTCGACCTGGGAGGGAAACGCACGCACCTCGGGGGCTACCACCGGCCCCGAGTAGACTGGACCGCGTTCCTTGGGCCCCGGGTATGCCATGGCCGGTCGAGCTCGGGCCACTTCACGCAGTGCGTCCTCGAAATCGGCCTGCTCGAACTCATCGCGCGCGGCCAGCCAACTCGAACCGTCTCGCACAAGACGGACCGCAAAGCCCTGCTCACGCCGCGCGACAAACCCCGGATCATCCCCGCCAACGCCACGCCCCGTCGCAACCTCGACTTCCTCTTTTCGCTCCAGAAAGAGATCCACAATATCTCCCGGAGCCTCGGCAATCTGCGCCAGGCTGCGACCCAAGGCGGACGCATCGAGTTGCGAGAAGGGCATCGATCGATTCTCGCACGCCTCCGCTATTGCAGGCGGGCGGCCGCAGCCCGCTCATGGCACAGTCGATATGATTGCGTCCGCCCCACCCAGGAGGAGCCGATCTTGAGCACAAAGCCAAAACCAGGAGAAGACCGCCTCTCAGAGCTCACACGGCGGCGGCAGGCCGCCGCCCTCGGTGGTGGACAGGAGCGCATCGAGCGCCAGCACTCGGCGGGAAAACTCACCGCACGTGAGCGTATCGAACTGCTCCTCGACCCCGGATCGTTTGTCGAGATCGACGCCCTGGTCACCCACCGCTGCCGTGACTTCGGAATGGAGGAGCAAACCATACCGGGAGACGGAGTGGTCAGCGGCTATGGCACGATCGACAATCGCCTCGTCTATTTGTTTGCCCAGGACTTCACGGTCTTCGGTGGCTCGCTCTCGGAGACCAACGCCCGCAAGATCACGAAGATCATGGATCTCGCGGTCGAAAACGGAGCGCCGGTGATCGGTCTCAATGATTCCGGAGGCGCCAGAATCCAGGAAGGCGTAGCATCTCTCGGCGGCTATGCCGACATCTTCCTGCGCAACACCTTGGCTTCGGGTGTGGTGCCGCAGATCAGTGCCATCATGGGCCCATGCGCCGGCGGCGCCGTCTATTCCCCCGCTATCACCGATTTCATCTTCATGGTCGAAGAAACGAGCTATATGTTCGTGACAGGACCTGATGTCATCAAGACCGTTACCCACGAAGAGGTCACCATGGAAGAACTGGGTGGCGCGGCGAGCCATGCCTCAAGAAGCGGCGTTTGCCACTTCACGCTGCCCAACGACGCCGCCTGCCTGCTGGCGATTCGAGAGCTGCTGTCGTTCCTGCCCAGCAACAACCTCGAGGATCCGCCACCAAGCGCCAGCGAAGATCCCGCCGACCGCGAAGAGCCGGCTCTCGACAGCCTCATCCCCGACGACCCGAACAAGCCCTATGACATCAAGTCGTTGATCTCTGCAGTCGTCGATGACGAGCGCTTCTGCGAAGTGCACGAGGCCTATGCCAAGAATATCGTCATCGGTCTGGCGCGTTTTGCAAATCAGGTCGTCGGGATCGTAGCCAACCAACCCGCCTACCTGGCGGGGGTTCTGGATATCGACGCCTCTCTAAAGGCCGCGCGGTTTGTCCGCTTCTGCGACGCCTTCAACATTCCGCTGGTGACTTTCGAAGATGTGCCGGGTTTCCTCCCCGGTACCCAGCAGGAGTTCGGCGGCATCATCAAACACGGCGCCAAGCTACTCTACGCGTTCGCTGAGGCGACAGTGCCGAAGATCACGGTCATCACTCGCAAGGCCTACGGCGGCGCCTACTGCGTCATGTCTTCGAAGCACCTTCGCACCGATGTCAATCTCGCATATCCGAGCGCCGAGATCGCAGTCATGGGCCCGGAGGGCGCGGTCAACATACTTTTCCGGCGCGAACTGACAGAGGCGGGAGGCGGCCGTGAAGAGCTACGTTCACGTCTGACAGCCGACTACCGGGAGAAGTTCTCCAATCCCTTTGTAGCGGCCGAGCGCGGTTTTGTCGACGCCATCATTGAGCCCAGCCAGACCCGAACCCATATCGTACGGGCACTTCGCGAACTCGACGGCAAACGCCAACGGCTTCCGAACAAAAAGCACGGAAACCTCCCGATCTAACGTCAAGTAGAGAAGCTACTCTCTTGACACTCAACCGGCTCTGGGACAAGCTCCCGGGGCTGTGCCGACCGACTCACCAAGGCCGGCCCCGAGCAGCAGGAAGAACAAATGAGAGAAAAAGACAGAAATCTCCGACGACGCCGACAGCGACGACAGAAGCGTCTCAAGCAAAGGCGTCGCGAGCAATTGGCTGAAGCCCGGAAACGGCCCTCGGCCTCCAAGCGGCCGACGAAGAAGACTACCGACCCAGTAAAGAGGGAGACCACCGCCGAAACCCCGGTCGATGAGAAGCCGGAGAATGCAAAGCCGGCGGCCGTGAAAAAGAAGACCGTGGCAAAGAAGAAAACGGCCACCAAAAAGAAGACCACTGCAAAAAAGACGGCACTGAAGAAAAAGACCGTAGCCAAAAAGAAGACGGT
>JAOTZA010000339.1 GCA_029861655.1 Acidobacteriota bacterium
GAATCTCCACTTCCGGCTCGGCGAAGCGGAGCTCGCCGGTCTCACCGAGTACTACCACCGCGCCCACCAACACGGCCTGATCGATTCGGTCGAGCCGCTGCGGCTGTTGTAGCGTCGACCTCCGTGTGGACCGGAGGCCAAACCGCCGATTTGTGGCAGCCCGGTCCAATGACCGGCTGGAAACGGCGCTCGCTTTGAGAGCTTCGAGCGTGGGCTCGCGCCTCGTTGTCCGCCCGCGCACACCACAATCGGACTCCCACGGCACTGCCTATGCGCGGGCTCCCAGCGTTCCAATCGGTCATTGGACCGGGCCGCGACCAAGACCGTTTGAGCCATGCATGTTGGAGCCGAATCCAGTATCCTCTTGCGGAATTCAGAGATTGAGGGAGGGGTCGAGATCGTGGCGTTGCCCAAGCTCACCATCGGAATCGAAGAGGAATACCAAATTATCGACCCGGAGACCCGGGAGCTCACCTCGTATGTGCAGGAACTGCTCGAGGAGGGGCGGGTGGTCTTGAGCGACCAGATTCAGCCCGAGTTCATGCAGTCGCAGATCGAGGTCGGAAGCACTATCTGCAAGGACATGGGAGAGGCGCGTTCCGAACTGACTCGGCTACGGAGAGCGGTTGCCGATGTCGCGGCAAAGAAGAGGCTCAGGGTAGCCGCCGCAAGCACCCATCCGTTTTCCAAATGGAGCGACCAGGCGATCACCGACAAAGAGCGCTATGCCAGGCACCGCGAGGCGCTCGCCGATCTGGCCAAGCGGATGCTGATCTTCGGCATGCACGTCCACGTCGGGATCGAGGACCGAGATCTTCGAATCGACATCATGGACCAGGCACGCTACTTTCTGCCGCACCTGCTGGTGCTGTCGACCAGCTCGCCGTTCTGGCACGGGCGCGAGACCGGGTTGAAGTCCTACCGCTCGATTGTCTTCGAGAATCTGCCGCGCTCGGGACCCCCACCCGATTTCACCTCCTGGGCCGATTACGAGAGCTTTATCGACACTCTACTCGCGACCAACAGCATCGAGGATCCAACTCGGATCTGGTGGGACATTCGCCCGCATCCCAAGTTTCCAACGATCGAGTTTCGCGTCACCGACATCTGCACCAAGATCGACGAGGCCATATGCCTCGCCGCGCTGATCCAGGCGATCGTCGCCAAGCTGATCAAGCTCCGCGAGGCCAACCAGACGTTTCGGCGCTACCGCCACCATCTGATCGAGGAGAACAAGTGGCGGGCGGTGCGCTATGGACTCGATGGCAAGCTGATCGACTTCGGCAAGCAAAAAGAAGTCCCGGTCCCGACCTTGATCGGCGAGCTTCTCGAGTTCATCGACGATGTGGTCGATGGCCTGGGAACTCGAAAGGACGTCGAGTACGCGAACACGATCCTTTCGGATGGTACCAGTGCCGATCGCCAACTCGCGGTCTACGAGAAGACCGGAGACCTGAAGGCGGTCGTCGACAGCGTGATGGAAGAGACTCTCGAGGGCTGCTAGCCTGACCTGCCGGTGAGAAGGTCAGGCTAGGGACAGTCCACTACTTCGCTCGCAGACGCGCGGCAGCTTGCACGGAGACGTGATCCGTATTCGTCGGTTATCGGCCCGCTCGTAGTTTGCCCTTGGCCGACATGGCGCGCTTTGGGTCGCGCTTCATCGACCGAATGTGGTCTACATGACGCAGCCTGAGCGCCGACCAATCCGTGTCGATGGCGATCATTCTCACGCCCTCGAAACCCAGATCGCCGAGAGGTTGCCAGCTGTCATCCCTGCCGATGTCCGAGTCGTAACGTTTCGACGACTTCTTGGGGTAGGCGAACCAGAGGAGGCCGTCATTTTCCAAAAGGGCCACGGCCACAGAGGCGAGCTTGGCGATGTCCGAGCAGTTGCGGACGAAGTAGAGGACGAAGGGGTAGCGTCTCGCACCCGTCGGGCGGGCCGCTATGGTGGTGATGCCCTTGATCTCCTCGAGATGCTCCTGAAACTCGGCGGGTGCACGAGCGACCAGGATCGGGTCCTGGTCTTTGAACTGCAACTTGCGGAAGACGGTGTTCATCGAGCGCGAGTCTAGCCCACAGCGGGAATCGTCCGGATGCGGTGTCGTGGGGCCCCGGCTACGGGTCGGTTTCCCGCGGCGCCCTGGCGCCCGCGCCGCGGGAGCCCTACGCCCCGGCCTCCCCACGCCACGGGATCGGCCGGTTGGATCGACTCGGGCCTCACCTTATTGCCTAGGTGGGCGGCTTTCCGTAGAGTAGAACCGTGAGTTACGAGCCCTCCGGAAGGTCTGTCAGCGCGATCCTGGACGATGCCGTTGCCGGCCGCAGGATCTCTCCCGGCGACGCCCATACGCTGCTAGTGGACTGTGACCTGATCGACCTGGGTCTGGCGGCGGAAGAGGTCCGCAATCGCCTCAATGACCCTGTGGTTGCCAGCTTCAACATCGACCGTAACGTCAACTACACCAACGTTTGCATCTACAAGTGCCGGTTCTGCGCCTTCTACCGGGAGCCCGGCGACGACGAGGGCTATCTGCTGCCGTTCGAGGAGATTGGTCACAAAGTCGAGGAGACGCTGGCGCTCAATGGCACCGGCATCCTGATGCAGGGCGGCGTCCATCCGGATCTGCCGCTGACGTACTACGAAGACCTTCTGCGCTACCTGCACGAGCACTACCCGACGGTGCACTTGCACGCCTTCTCACCGCCCGAGGTCAAGTACATCGCCAAGCTCGAGCGGATGAGCTTCTACGATGTGATCGGCCGGCTGAAAGACGCCGGTTTGATGTCGATCCCCGGCGGTGGCGCCGAGATTCTCGTGGACAGCGTGCGCAAGGACGTTCTGGCCTACGGCAAGACTTCGGCGGACGAATGGCTCGACATCATGCGGCAGGCCCACCGCCATGGGCTGCGCACCTCCTCGACCATGATGTACGGAATGGGCGAGAACCTGGCGAGCCGTGTCGAGCACATGCACCGGATCCGCGATCTGCAGGATGAGACCGACGGGTTCACGGCCTTTATCTCCTGGACCTTTCAGCACGACCACACCGAAATGGAGGATGTGCCGGAGACCTATGCTCACGAGTATCTGAAAACCCTGGCGGTGTCTCGACTTTTCATCGACAACATCGTCCACTTTCAGACCAGCTGGGTGACCCAAGGCAAGAAGATCGGACAGCTGGCCCTAAAGTTCGGGGCGGACGACATGGGCTCGACCATGATCGAAGAGAACGTGGTGTCGGCCGCGGGTACGGCCTACAAAATGAGCCAGGATGAGATGGAGCAGCTGATCCGGTCGGCCGGCTATGAGCCTCGCCAGCGCACCAATCTCTACGAGCGATTCGTCACCCGCGAAGACACGGCCGAGGCGGCGCGGCGATATCGCTCGGCATTGACCTCCGAGAATCGGGCCCTAGCTTCGCCGCTGCCCGTCATCGCCTGAGCCGCCCTCCCGCAAGCCGTGGTCGCGGGTTAGCGGCCGGCGCCTACCGCAGCCCGGCGAATGCCCGGCAGGAACGCTGTGAGCCCGCGAGCATGCGAGGACCAGCAAAGGCCAAGTCTGGTCCCCGCGGG
>JAOTZA010000340.1 GCA_029861655.1 Acidobacteriota bacterium
TCTCCAGGAGCAAGGCTATATCGATTCCTCTGTCGATCTCGAGGCGTTCTTCGAGGAGTTGGAAAAACAACGTGTGCTAGAGCGCTCGGCCGATGGTTCGCTGGGGCTTTCTTCGGTCGGTGAGCGGCGAATTCGCCGGCAGGCTTTTGAAGAGATCTTCTCCAGTCTCAAAAGAGGCGGAGCCGGCTACCACGCAGTTCGCGCACAGGGTGAAGGCGTGGAGAAGCTCCCCGAAACCCGCCGTTATTCGTTTGGCGACGACCTCCACCGGCTCGATGCCACCAGCTCGTTTCGCAACGCATTGAAACGCACGGCGGGACGGCTCGAGCTGGCCGAGGAGGATCTCGAAGTCAGCGAGACCGAGCATCTGACCTCGTGCGCCACCGTTGTCGCCATTGACATCAGCCACTCCATGATCCTCTACGGCGAGGACCGCATCACACCGGCCAAGAAGGTGGCGCTGGCGCTCACCGAGCTCATTACCACCAAGTACCCCAAGGACTCGCTTGGGGTTCTGCTCTTTGGCGATCGGGCCGAGAGACTCGATTTGGCCGAGCTCCCCTACATCCAGGCCGGCCCGTACCACACCAACACACGCGATGGGCTGCGGATGGCGCGCGCCATGCTGGCGCGCCACAAGCAACCCAACAAGCAGATCTTTCTCATCACCGACGGCAAGCCCTCGGCGATCACCGAAGGCGGCCAGATCTACAAGAACCCTTTTGGGCTGGATCTCAAGATCGTCAATCGGACGCTCGAGGAGGCCGATGTCTGCCGGCGCCAGAGAATCATCATCACGACCTTTATGCTGGCCACCGATCCCTCGCTGACCGAGTTTGTCGAGAAGCTCACCCAGGTCAACAGGGGACGCGCCTATTTCGCCTCACCGACGGATCTGGGCGAGTTCATCCTGGCGGACTACATCAAGAACCGGCGCAGCCGGGTACGCTGATCGAAAGTTCGGTCCCCCAGCCTGCGATTCTTGCATCCCGGCGCGGGTGCAAGAGATGATCGGCCTATGACGCCCCGACTCGCCGACTCCGACCGCACCGCCCTCGTAGCCACCTTGGTTGCCGGGGCGATGATCGCTCAGCAGGTCGGCGGCAAGGCCGCTCGCGATGCCTTCTTCCTGTCGCAGTTCGATATCTCAGCGCTGCCGACCATGATGGTGGTCTCCGCTCTGGTCTCCATCGGCGTCGTCCGGGGGGTGATGGGTCGTCGCCCGGCCTCGTTGGTTCCCTGGGGGTTCGCCGTCAGCGGGCTGCTGCTGCTTGTCGAATGGGCCCTCGCCGCAAGCCAGCCGCGCTGGGCTGCGGCAGCGCTCTATCTTCACATCGCGGTCTTCGGCTCGGTGCTGATCTCGGGTTTCTGGTCCCTGGTCACCGATCGGTTCGACCCCCACACCGCCCGCCGCCGTATGGGCCAGATTGCCACCGGTGCAACCGTCGGCGCGGTGACCGGTGGACTTCTTGTGGAGCGAATCGGTGCGGCCCTGTCGGTCACCGCCGTATTTCCAGTCCTGGCCCTCCTCCATCTGGTGTGTGCCGCGCTCGTCCTGCGGTTGCGGCCCCCGGCCTCACAACAACAGGCGCGGCCGGAGGAGACGGCCGTTGGCCTGCGTGATGGGATGCGCGTCTTCGCGCGCTTACCGTATCTCCGAAACCTCGCCTACCTGGTGTTTGCGGGCGCAGTGAGTGCGGCGCTCATCGACTATGTATTCAAAGCCGAGGTCTCGGCCTACCTGGCGGACGGCGCGTCGATGATGAGGTTCTTTGCTCTCTTCTACACCGCGATCGGAATCGTGACGCTGGTCGTTCAGAGCGCGGCGAGCAGACGGTCGCTCGAGCGGTTCGGTCTCGCCGGAACGGCGGCAAGCCTTCCCGCGATCGTGGTCGCCGGAAGTCTCGGCATGATCCTGATTCCCGGACTAGCAGCCGCCCTGGTGGCGCGCGCGGGAGAAGTTGTTTTCAGAAGCTCGCTCTTTCGATCGGGCTACGAGCTCTTCTACACACCCGTCTCACGGCGGGACAAGAGGGCAACCAAGACCGCGATCGATGTCCTCTGGGAACGGTTGGGAGACGTCTTTGGCGGCGTTGCGGTCAAAGGACTTCTGCTCCTGGGTCCGGTCGTGGCCCGTTCGGCGATCTTGGCGCTGGCGGTGGTAGCGGGTGGCGCGGCGCTGTGGCTCTGCCGTCGCCTACACACAGGCTACGCCGAGGCGCTCGAAGCCAGTCTGCTCAATAGACAGGAACGGGCGGCAGCCGGAGACTCGGGTGCGGACAGCTCGCTGCTCCAGCCCTCACAGCTCCACTCGGTTCTGTTCAGCGTTGAGGGAGGCATAGGAGCGGCCTCCGATGCGGTTGCCACAGCGATCTCGGGCCCAGCGGACCCGCCCGGTGCGGACGACCCGGTTTCTCGAGCACTCCTCGATCTCCGATCAGGAGACACGAAGCGGGTGCTGGGGGCGCTCGCCGAAGAGCCGCTCAATCCGCTCCTGGTGCCGCAGGTGATCCAGCTGCTCGGACGCGATGAGGTGGCACGCGCTGCGGTGCGCGCACTGACTCCCCTCGGGGATCGGGTCGCCGGCCAGCTGGGTGACGCACTCATGGATCCCGAATCGGACTTCGTGGTTCGGCGTCGCGTCCCTGGCGTCTTGGCCCATGGCTCGGAGCGCTCCGCCGGGCCTCTCATTTCCGGGCTCGACGACCGGAGATTCGAGGTCCGGTACCGGTGCGGGCGAGCCTTGGCTCGCCTCCAATCTCGTAACGTCGAGATGCCACTCCCAGCCGAGAGCGTCTCAACGCTCGTCCTGGCCGAGATCCAGCACAATCGCCGGATTCTGGAAGGGCGGCAGCATCTGGCCCATCCGGACGGCAGTGGCAGCGAAGAGGATGTCCAATTCGAGAAACTGCTTCGGAAGCGCGCGCACCGCCGGTTGGCACACATCTTCGCCTTGCTGGCTCTGAGCCTGCCTCGCGAGCCGTTGCGAATTGCGTTTCGCGGTCTCGAGGCCGACGACCAGCACCTCCGTGGAACAGCGTTGGAATACCTGGACAGCGTTCTTCCCGCCGAAGTTCGGGGTCCCCTTTGGCCATTTCTGACCAACGAGCCGGATGAGAAACTTCCGCCTCGGCCTAGAGATGAGATCGTCGAGGATTTGATGAGCTCCAGTCTCTCGATGGAGATCAAACCCGTAGAGGACGATGATCTCATCGACTAAGATGCTGGCTCACCTGGAGTCGGATCATGCTGCCCGAGAGAGACTTGGCCGGAAGTATCGCCAATGAAGCCTGACTGGCAAGCTCGGGTCAAGGAGTTGGTTCTGGCCGCTCAGGGACAGCTGCCGGACAAGCGACGGGACTTTCTCGACCAAGCCTGCGCCGAGGACGCCGAGCTTCGTCGGGAGGTCGAGTCGCTCCTGCTCGAGCACGACCGGCAGGGCTTTGCCACAGAAGCCGACATGGCGGTTGATGAGGAATCCCCGGCTCCGGCCAACGACTCTCTGGTTGGAGCTTCCTTGGGTCGCTACAAGATCCTGGGCCTGGTGGGCAAGGGCGGGATGGCGGCCGTCTA
>JAOTZA010000054.1 GCA_029861655.1 Acidobacteriota bacterium
GGGCACGGCAGCGCGCCTTGCCCGGGTGGGGACGCGCCGGATGGGCGCGAGTGCGCCACCGGTAGGCGAGCTCGTCGGCCATCTCGCGAGCGAGAAACCGGCAACTCGCCCACGCCCGGGAGACGCCGCGGTAGCGGCCGGGAAAAAGAGAGTCGGCGCTGGGTGGTAGCTCTGCCGAGGGTGGGGGACGCGTAGCTGGAGTTTCGGTGCCGCACAACCCGAGCAGATCGTGAATGATCGAAAACGCCGAGGCGGCGTCGACGATCACATGATGAAACGTCAAGATGATGTCCTGGCGTCCGCCCGCCCTCTCGGGCCCGAGGAGAATGCAGCGCATCAGCGGGCCGCTCTGACGGTCGAATCCAGTAGAGAGCTCCGCTTCCACGGCTGCGATCCAGTTCGTCTCCGGTGTGCGGCGAAGAGCGCGAAGCGGGATCGGTGGGACGCCGCCGAGCTCGAACCGGGCGGTGGCCGGCTTCCCGATGAGCCGGGCGGCCAGCAAAGGGTGGGTGAGCTGGAGGTGACCGAGGGCGGCTCGCAGGCTCTCCTCGGCGAGAGTGCCCTCGACGCCCAGGCCGATCACGAGGTTGAAGGGGGATGACTCGGCGGTGAGAAGCTGGGCGCGCTCGAAACTCGACAGGTCCCTGGACCGGCGAACACTCGAGCTTGTGGGATTGCTCTCCATTTCGAGGACTATCCCGGGCCCGGTGAATGGCGAAAGGCGATCAGGGCCCAGGTTCACTGTTAGATTAGCCGAAGTGTAGAGATCGTCGTCGGGATGCGGCCAGGAAGGAGGAGAGCTCGATGCGCTCGATTCATCGCCAAGAGTGGAAACTCGGGGGAAGACACTGTGCCGCGGTCGCGATTGCCCTAGCGGTCCTGGCCGGCTGCGACCGCAATGTGCTCGAACTTGCAGGAACGGTCGAACGGACCATCTTGGAGATCACCGCTCCGATCTCGGAAGTAATCGTCGAGATCCCGATCATCTCCGGTGCGCGGGTCTCGATGGATCAGGAGCTCGTGCGGCTGGACAGCGAGGTGGCCGAAGCAGAGCTCAAGGCATTCGAGGCTGCCCTGGCGGCTGCCCAGGCGACGTTGGTCGAAGCCGAGGAGGAGTTTGTGCGCAAGACCGAGCTGAGCCGCCGGCGGGTCGCCAGCAAGCAGGAGCTTGGCCGTGCGCGGCGACAGCGTGACGAGGCGTCGGCGGTGGTGGCGGAACGAGAGGCGCGAATCATCCAGGCGCGGCGACGGCTGGGGGACCTGACGTTGCGCTCGCATGCTGCCGGTGTCGTCGACCAGCTGCCGTTCGAGGTCGGTGAGCGGGTGCCGCCCGGAGCGGTGGTCGCCGTTGTCCAGACCGACGATGCCCCCTGGGTCCGGGTCTGGTTGCCGGCTCGAGCGGTGGCGCTGCTGACCCCTGACGCGCGGGCAGACGTGCAGATCGAAGGCAGGTCGGACTGGTTCAACGGCCGCATCGAAGAGGTGGCGCGCCAGCCCGAGTTCACACCTCACTTCGCTCTGACCGAAAAGGAGAGCGCCCACCTCGTCTACCGGGCTCGGGTGGTGCTTACCGACGCGCCGGCCGATCTGCGCCCGGGGCTGCCGGCGCGAGTCAAGCTGACCCTCTCGTCACCAGGGAAAAAGGCCGCGTGAACGACGAGCTGGTGATCGAGGCGCGGGGCCTCGGGCGACGGTTTGGGAAGCTCACCGCCGTCGACGGGGTCGATCTCGAAGTGCGCCAGGGAGAAGTGTTCGGTTTTCTCGGACCCAACGGTGCCGGCAAGTCCACACTGATCCGCATGCTGGTCGGTCTGCTGCCTCCCAGCGAGGGCAGTGTGCGCGTCCTGACCTACGAGCTGCCCCTTCAGGCAGAAAGGCTGCGCTCAAAAGTGGGCTACATGACGCAGAAATTCTCTCTCTACGAGGACCTGTCGATAGAGGAGAATCTGCGATTCGCGGCCGAAATCTTCGGTCTCACCCGATCAGAGCGCCAGCGGCGCTGCGAGGAGATCCTCGTGGAGTACGACCTCGCCGAGCGACGAGACCAGCGGCCGGCGACCCTCTCGGGTGGTTGGAAGCAACGCCTGGCCCTGGCTGTCGCCAACATTCACCGGCCGCGGCTTTTGGTCCTCGACGAACCGACTGCCGGCGTCGATCCGGACCGGCGACGGAGCTTCTGGGAAAAGATCTTCGAGATCGCTTCGCAGGGCGCCACCGTGCTGGTGTCGACTCACTACATGGATGAAGCGGTCCGGTGCCATCGGCTCTGTATGCTCATCCGCGGCCGCCCGGTCGCGGTCGGTTCCCCCGCGGCGCTCACCGCGGCGCTCGCCGACCGCGTGATCGAGATCGAGACCCGCGATGCTACGGCCGCGATTGCCGAGCTTCGCTCCCTGCCCGAGGTCTCGAGCGCCACCCAGCTCGGTGACCGGGTCCACGTGTTGCTCGCTCGCGATACACAGGTCGCTCAGACGATGGCGCCAAGAATCGAAGAACACCTCCTCAACGCCGGACACGAGGGCTCGACGGCGCAGTCGGCGCAGCCCACACTCGAGGACGTCTTTGTGGCCCTCAACCTCGGCGAAAAATTGATCGAGGCCGCCGCGTGAGCTACCTCCCCGAGCTCCCGGCGCCGCTTCGTCGCATCAGCGCCGTCGTGCGTAAGGAGCTGCGTCAGCTGATCCGCGACCGTCTGACGGCCGGTTTTGTCATCGGCGTTCCGATCGTGCAGCTGACTCTCTTCGGGTATGCCATCAACCAGGACATGCGACACGCGCGTACCGCGGTGGTCGATCAGGCCAACAGCAGCATCTCGCGGCAGTTTGTGGGCGAGCTGGTGGCGACACAGACCTTTGACATCGTCCGGTATGTGGCGACAAAAGACGAGGCGCGTCGACTGCTCCAGGCGGGGGAAGTCAGCGTTGTGGTCCAGATCCCGCCGGATTTCTCCCGCGATTTCTTCCGCGGCAGCGGTATGGAGGTGTCGTTCATCGTCGATGCCACCGATCCGACCCTGGCCCGCGCTGTAAGGGCCTCGGCGAACGGTCTCGAATCGCGGCTCAACCAGATCGGAAGACACTTTGCGCGAACGCGAGAGAGCCTGGGATCGGAAGACATCCCCGAGGCGGCGTGGAGGTTCTCGGTTCTCACCCTCTACAACCCGGAGCTTCGAACGCCGGTGTTCGTGGTCCCTGCCCTGCTCGGGGTCATCCTGACTACGACGATGATTCTGATGACAGCGCTGTCGATCGTTCGCGAGCGCGAGCGTGGAACGTTTGAGTTCTTGATCGGCACCCCGGTGCATCGGTTCGAGCTGATGATCGGCAAGATCTTGCCCTATGTCGCGATCGGGTTTGTGCAGATCGTCATCGTTCTGGCCACCGGGTTGTTGCTTTTCAGCGTTCCGGTGCGCGGTTCGCTGGTGTCTCTGGGTGTCGCATCGCTGTTGTTCATCGGCGCGAACCTGACTCTCGGCCTCGTGATCTCCTCGGTCACGATGAACCAGCTTCAGGCGACCCAGCTATCGTTTTTCTTTTTTCTGCCGTCGGTACTTTTGTCGGGCTTTATGTTTCCGTTCAACGCCATGCCGGCACCGGCCCAATGGCTGGGACAGCTCTTGCCGCTCACCCACTATGTCCGCATGACTCGCGGCATCCTTCTGCGCGGTACGGGCCTTGGCGATCTGTTGCCGGAGGCCGGGGCGCTCATAGCTTTTCTTATCGTCACCCTTGCGATGGCGACGCGGTTCTTCAAGAAGGAAGTGGGCTGAGTGTTGCGCTTGGCGCATCTGAAGAGATTCGGACACATCACTTTGGTGCTCTTGCGCTCTTCCGTGTTGCGGATCGGGGGAACCGCTCTTCGTGGCATTCCGATCATCGGGCGGCGGCTGCCGCTGCTCCTCCCGCCGGAGCGGAGGTTTCGCGCCCTGCTTGAAGATCTGGGAGGCAGCTTTATCAAGTTCGGACAGGTGCTTTCGCTGCAGCCCGATCTGGTTCCTAGCGCCTACTGCGAAGAGCTTTTCGATCTGTTGGATCGGGTTCCACCCTTTGAGTACGGGGAGGTGGAGCGGATTTTTCTCGAAGATCACGGGCACGAGCCCTCGGAGCTTTTCGACCGGTTTGACAGGGTTCCCTTCGCGTCGGCCTCGATCGGCCAGGTGCACAAGGCGTCTCTTGATGGGCGCGAGCTCGCGGTCAAGGTCCGGCGCCCCACCGCGCTCCGTGACTTCGGCTCCGACATCGGTCTCATGAGGGCGATGATCTGGCTCATCTCGACGCTGCGTCTCAAGAGCCTCGACGGGCTGCGACTAGCGCTCAACGAGTTTGTCTCCTGGACGGCCGACGAGCTCGATTACCGCCGAGAGGCTCGCTACATGGAGAGAGTGAGACTCAACACCGGCGAGCGACCTGAGGCGCGGGTACCAAAGGTAGTTCGAGAGGTCTCGACCGCCCGCATCCTGGCTGCCGAGTACCTCGATGGGACGACCCTGCTGGAGTACCTGCGTTCGCTCGAACGCGCGGACCCGGCGGTCGAATACCGGCTTCGCAAGATCGGCTTTGACGCCGACAAGTTCGCCGAAAACGTCCTGTCCAACTTTCTCGGTGATGTCTTCCAGCACGGCGTTTTCCACGCGGATCTGCACCCAGCGAATCTTCTGATCCTGCCGGGCAATGTCGTCGGCTACGTCGATTTCGGAATCACCGGTGTGATCAGCGATTATGGAAGCCGCCATGTCTTGTCGATGATCCTGGCGCTGTCGCAGAGTGACGTGGAGGAGTTGCTCGAGGGCGTTTTCAGTATTTCGGAGGTCACCGATGATTCGGATGTCGAAGGGTTTCGGCGAGGCCTTCGCGATCGGGCCGAGGTCTGGTTTGGCAGGGGGCGTGACGGCACCCGGCTGAACATGAGTTACACGCTGATCCTGCTCGACCTGATCCGGCTGTCGCGCAGATTCGCCCTCCTGCCGCATGAGGAGGCGGTGCGCTACTTGCGTTCGGTGATCACCGCGGAGGGCTTGATCGCCCGTTTTGCGCCGGGCTTCGATGTCGATCGGGCGCTCGAACGGCTCAGCCGACAACATCTCCGCTCACGAGCCCTGGCGGCTACCTTCTCGGCCGATCGCATGATCGAGTCCTGGATCGCCGGCAGCCATCTGATGCGCGACGGCGCCCTGCGCCTTGACCGGTTGCTCGACAGGATGGAAAAGGGCGGCGCGGACGAACCGGCACTCAGAAGACGCCGGTCGCCGAAGAAGGCCTTAGCGGCGCGCGCTCTGCGCCTCGGCGTGTCTGTCCTCGCCGTCGCGGCCATGCTGGTCATCGGTCACGAGGAAGTCCGCCCAGGTCTCAACCTCTTCTCTGCCGAGGCGACCCTGATCGCCATCGGCACGTTGCTCCTGACATGGACGGTACTGCGGTGGACACTCGCCGACCGGTAGACGGAAGGCCTTGGCGTCAGGGGCCGCTAGGTGCCGCCTTTGCCGCTTATCTCGCCTCGCGGGTCGATTTTCCGATTGACGAGAAGATGCTTGGGCCGGTGAGCCCATCGGCGCCGGAGGTGGTGACGCCGCCGGATGCGGCTCGGGAACGAATAACTCACGAGTTGGGCGTCGACCCCGAGGAGGCCTTCGCGTCGTTTGAGAGCCAGCCGTTCGACTCGGGTCCGCTCTTGCAGTGGCATCGCGTTCGGCTGATCGATGGTCAAGGCGCGGTCTTGAAACTCGTCCACCCAGAGATCGATCGGAGCCTGAGTACCGAGGCAGCGGGGCCGTCCGAGCTGGGAGACCACCTCGGGTGGCTGAGCGCCGAAGAGAGTGCGGGCGCGATCGCCGATTTCAGGAGCTTTCTAGATCGTTCGATCGATCTGCGGCGGGAAGCCGCCGACCTCGAACGGTTGAGAGAGCGCTGCGATGGGATGAGTTTGGTGACCATTCCGAAGGTTTATGACGATCTCGGTGGAGCGCGTTGCCTGACCCTTGCCGGCCTCCAGGGATCGACCATCGCTGAGCGTTGTCGGGCCGCGCCCGAGAAAACCGGTGACGGCCCGCGGCTGGCGCGGCGGCTATGCCGTGCCTGGCTTCGAGTGGCGTTTTCGGCCGGCACCGTGCCGGAGAGCCCGAGCGGACGCAATGTGTTACTTGTGGCCGACGGCAAGGTCGCCTTTTGCGGCGGTCCATTTGAGTCTTTGTCGAGCCATGCGCGTGACCAGCTTCGGAGATACCTGGCCGCCGTTGTGGTCGATGATCACGAAGTCGTCGCCGAGGTCTTTCTGGATCTCAGCCACCGACGCTCGCGCCATGACGAGCGAAGGCTGTGCCACAAGCTTCGTCATACCGCGCCGTTTCGCGATGGCGGTCTTGACTGCGACTTCGACAGCCTCTCCCGCTCTGTCTTGTCCCACTGGCATCAAGCGGCGGCGCTCGGCTTCCGTCCACACCGGGTCCTTATGGCTTTTCTGCGCGGGCTGGCAGTGCTCACCCGGCAGGCTTATGCACTGGCGCCTGGCGAGGATTCTTTTCGTGAGGCGTTTCAGGAGATTCGGCTCTACCAGTTGTTCGCCGACCTCGGAGGGCTTCCTAACAGCGGCGAGATGGCACCTCTCACCGATCTGCCGCGGAAGCTGGACCGAGGACTGGCCCTGGCTGCAGATCCCAAGCTCCGGCGGCGGCGACCGGCGGAGGAGGAAGCCTCCACGGGTTCGTGGTCTCTTGTTCTGGCGCTGTTGATGGCCCTTGGCGCGGTGGCTTGGCTGGTTCACCATTTTGCGCCGGCAGTCTGGGCGCCAGGCTGGATCGAGCGCGCGGGCGCCGTCGCGGCTTTGATCCTGGGCGGGTTTCTCCTGCGTCTAGCGAGCGACGAGTCCTAGCCCGCCGCTCAGTCGGCGGCGTGGGCTACGTACTTGCGACCGTCGATCCAGATCTCCAATCCCGTCGGCGTGGCAAAGACCTGAATCTTGGAAGTGGTTACCTCGGCGGGCTCGCCTTCACCCATGTCCTTCTCTGGCTTCGCCGGGTGGATCTGTCGGCTGACCCCGCGGAGGATTTGCTCGAAATTGTGGTCGATCCACCGTTGGGTCGTTTTCGAAGAGATGAGCAGGCTCATGAAGCCGATGTCGAGGTCGAGGCGGCAGGAGACCAGCGTTCCACGGTTCTGCTGATCCTCCTCAAAACGCCAGTCGGCTACCCACTTTTTGGCCCGACCGGCGAGCTGGCGCTCATGCTGGCCGTTTGGAGTGAACACCAGCTCGATCGTGGTGGTCTGCGCCCAAAAACTCTCCACGCGATCGACTTCGAGAATGGCCCGAGCGCCCGAGCGCTCGAGAATCCGCACCGCCCGAACTTTCGGCATCCATAGGGGCCAGGACTCTGGATCGGCGAAGACTGCGCGGACCACTTTGACCGGCGCGTCGACGGTACCGAACTTGCGAATCACGGAGCCTCACCTCCGGTTCGCTGGACAAAGTCGTATGTCTTACCCTCGAAGTCGATCCTGAGACGGTCGCCGGTCTTGCTCAGCTCGAGAATTTTCCGTTTTTCGAGGTACCCGCCGCTCGCCACGTGGGCGGCCAGACGTAGCGCCCGCTCCTGCAGAGCCTCGAGGGTTTTTTCGAGGCCATGCTGCATCCGCTTTCTGCGGCCGATCCTGAACACGCCGGTGCTCAGGCTCTGTGACGCGCGGACCACTACGCCCGCGCCGCCGTCCGCCTCCTCGAGATCCCAGCGTCCCGACAGACCGGCGTGGCGATACCGGTCGACCTGCTGGTACTTCAGCCAGTCAGGAGACGACTCGATGAACTCCAGCACGAACTTGCTGGGACCGACTTCGGGGACGAAGAACTCCGCGACGGCAACATCGCCTTCCGAAGCGAGAAGACGGGACTCGAGCACATCCGGCATCCAGTCCCGGTACGACGCGTAGTCGCTGAGGACGGCAAAGGCCTGACTCGGCGCGACCTTGATGTAAGTCGAGGCCTCGATCGTTCTCGACATGAAGCGCCGGCCTCAGTCGTCTTTATAGATGCGCTGGAAGCTGTCGACCATGTCCTGCGGCACTTTCTCGAGCTCCGAGATGGTCGCCCGGCTGGCCGCGACAACGCCATCCGGCGCCTTGTCCATGACTTCCGAGAAAGTGTCACTATCGCGCAGCTCGGTTTCGTCCGCGAGCTTGGTGAAGAAGGTTTCCCACATTTTGACCATTGCGGTCATGCCAGTGAGTCCTCCAACCATCAGCCCATAGGGCATTCGCATCGAGCGCGCCATGGTCTCCCAGGCCTCGGAGGTCGCTTCGTCTTCCCCATCCGAATCCGTCACGGATTCGCTCTCGCTCGCTGCGGCCGCGCTGTCGGCTGTGGTCTCTCGTTTCTCCGGGCGGCTCGCGGCCTCCCCCTGCGCCAGGCGCTCCTCGGCTTCGAGCGCCCTGCCGTGCAGCTCACGCACCCGCTCGGCGAGGCTTGGGACGATGCACCAGGCGATCTCCGGTTCCTTTTTGACCAGGGTCTCGAAGCTGTCGCGCGTCAGCAGCAGGCACTCGGTCTCCGTTTGGGCCACCGCGCTCGCCGACCGCGGCTGATTGTCGATCAGGGCAATCTCCCCGAGCACATCGCCCTCCTCCATCGCACCGAGAGAGAGCCTCGTGTCGCCCTTTCCCTTGAAGACCTCAGCGCGCCCCGAAGTAATCACGAACATTCCTAGCCCGGTAGCTCCTTCCTCGATGATCGTCTCCAGTTCGTCAAATGTCTTGGGCACGCATAGCCGCGCCAGCTTTTTCACATCTCGGTTGTTCAGGCGCGAGAAGATCGGCACTGAGGCGAGAATCTCCTCGACGCGCTCACTCGTCTTTGCGGCGTCGCTCATGTGGAACCTCCTTTGAATGCCGACTCGGGCGAGTCGGGCCGGCTCGACACTTCTATTCTAGTACAGAGGTCGGGCGGAGATGGAGAGCCGTATCTTAAGCGGCATCACCGACCTGGGGCCATTGGGCGTACTAACGCAGAAAGCCGAACACCAGACCGCCCGCGCCGGTCCAGACGGCCGCCTTCATCGGACTCGGCCGACACGAGGTCGGCCGCTACGTTCCCGCCCCGGCCGACACGGAGGTCGGCCGCTACATTCCCGCCCCGGCCGACACGGAGGTCGGCCAGTGTAGGTCCCTCTTTTCTTTAGGGTTTCATCGTCGCCCCGATCAGCAGAAAGCAATCGTCGGGCTGCATGTCCTCGAAATCCCTGAAACGGACTCGCCAAACGACGGTGTCGCCCTCTCGGACGGCCACCGGAAAGAGAGCCTGGACCTCGGCGTCACCGAGCTCCTGCTGGGGAGCCACGATGCGGCTCAGCTTCTCGAGGCTGCCGTCCGGTCGATGGATCCGGACCCGCACGGACATCGTTCCGGTCTGGTCCGGTTGACGCGCACCGTTGTAGACGCCTACAAATACCGTGCCCCCGAACGTGGCCAACTCATCGGTCGTCATGAGCTGCCGCATCACAATCCTCTCGGGATGCGGCGCGGCCTCACCCTCGGCGCAGTACTGTTTGAGGACGCCAATGGCATCGAGGGCCACGTGCCCCACGGCTGCGCCGGAGCCCAGCGCCGACAGTGCAATGGTCAGGAAGCCAACTGCTGCGATTCGTCTCATGGTTCCTTCCTTTCGCGATGGTCTTCTCATTGGTCTCGGTCCGGCTTGTCACTCGAGCGGAACGCGCCAGGCCCCACGTCCGTGAGTAAACGCAAAGAGGTGTCGCCGGCCCGTGGGGCTCTGGCCTAGCGCCAGCCACTCGGTGACCGCTCGTGCGAACCCGGTGATCTCGATGGTCCAGGTCTCGCCCCCGTCGAGCGAGGCGAAGACCCCCAGGTCGGTGCCGACGTACAGGTCATCGCGACCCTCCAGGTCGACGACCACGGAGTGGACCGGGATGTTCGGCAGGCCGCTGGACCCCTGACCGTCGATGGCGAGCCAGGTGACACCGCCGTCGAGACTTTTCCACACGTGCTCGCCGCCAAAGCCCGCGTAGGTCGCGAAGAGGACCGCGCTGTCGAGTGGGTCGAAGACGACCGAGGAGACAAAGCCGCTGCGCGGCCGCACTCCTTGCCAAACCGTGGTGGCGCCGGCGTTGGCGCCGTCCCGCGTGGTGTAGATGGTGCCGCGATTGGTGCCGACGGCCACGATCTCGCCGCTGAGGGGCGACACTGCAATCGCGCTGGTCTTTCCGCCATCGGCGAGCCGCGTGCTCGCCGGACGCCAGCTGGCGGCCGCGTCGCTGGTTCTCCAGATCCGGCGCCCACCGAACCACAGCGTCGCGGAGTCGCTCGGGTCCATGATCAGCGGTGCGATGAACAGATAGTTTGTGGCCACGGCATGAAAGTCCCCGGGGCCACCGAGATCGTTGATGCCGTCGATTGCCGAGGAGAAGTTGGCACCTCCGTCCGTCGATTTGTGGATCAACCCGTTCTGCGTCGTCACGTACACGACATGCTCGTCATCGGATGCGATTGCCGAGTAACCGCCGTCGCCGCCAAACACGCGCTGCCATTTTTGACCGCCGACGGAAAAGCGGTTCGAGATCGTTCCGTTGTCCTGGGTGCCCCCGAGAACGTGCTCTCCATCGGGGAATACACTGCCATGGTAGAACTGCGTCACCCCGTACCGATTGTTGAGTGATTTCCAGCGCACGGCCACCGACCCGGGGTCGCAGACCGCGAGGTCGTCGTGGCTGAGTCCGGCGGTGGCGTTGGTGGTTCGGTAGACGCCGCCGTCGTTGAGCGAGTAGAGCGTTCTGCGCTTACGGGGGTGAAACACTAGTCCGTGATGGTCGGCGTGGACGAAGCTGGACTCACCGCGCTCCGCCCACCAGTAGGTGGCCGGATTCCACTCGCGGCCGCCGTCGTCTGAGCGGAAGAGGTCGACGCCGGCCGCCCACACCCGTTCGGGGTCGCCCGGATCGACCGCGATCACGTTCACATACCAACCCATTCCGAACACGCGGTTCGATTCCTCGAAGTCACACTCTTCGACAGACGCCGTGATCGGATTGGACAGCAGCAGGGTGTTGATCTTGCGCGGATCGGAGTTGTGCACCGTCGCCTCCCAGCTACCGGTAGCGCCTCCTTCGTCGGAACGGAACACCGCGTGGAGAGACTGCTCGTAAAGCCCCTCCGTTCCCGGCACGTTGCTCGCGGCCAGGGCATAGATGATGTCCTGGTTGGAAGGCGCGATGGCGAGGCTCGTCCTCCCCATCCCGTCTTCGGAGAGCACCGGGGTCCACTTGCCACCTCCCTCTGCCCTGGGCTTCCTATAGACGGTTGCCGTCTCCAGCGTGCCGCACGAGGCGAAGAGGAAGTCGGTCTCGGCGTCGGTACGGAGTGCCAGATCGAGACAGCCCCCTTTGACCCGCGTCCGCAACACCCGCTTCCAGCTCTCACCCCGGTCCTTGCTCCGAAGCACACCGGCACGCGTGGCCGCATAGATGCGGGAGGAATCGTGTGGACTGACCACCAGGTCGTTGACCCAGTCGAATCGTCTGCCGGCGGTCGACGCGAGGAAGCTCCAGCTCTCGCCGCGGTCATGGCTGACGAAGATGCCACCGCCGCGCAGCGGCAAGCTGGTGGCCCGCACCTCCTCGCGGAAGAAACCTTCGCCGGTACCGGCGTAGAGGGTGTCGGGGTCCGCGGGGTCGAACGCCAGCGCGTTGACCGCCAGGTTCGCCATCTCATCGCCGACCGGGCGCCATCGCTTGCCGCGGTTGGTGGTTTTCCAGATACCGCCCGAGACGCCGGCGGCATACATCCGGCGGGGCGCTCGGGGATCGATCAACATCACCCGGGTTCGTCCCCCGATGTTCCCAGGGCCCAGGGCCTCCCAGCGGTCGAGATGGGTTGGCGTCGCAGCGGCCTTGGTGCCCGCCGCCTGGGAGGCGAGCAGCCGCTGACGCCGGGTCGAGTGGCGCCGCATCGAGCGCATGTGCTGTCGCGCCCGTTCGTACTCCCGCCGCGGGTCGACGGCGGGGACGTCACTCAGCCGCTTCTCGTAGAAGAAGGCGTGGGCCGCCGCCGGCTGATCGTATGGAGTCGGAACGGAGCGATAGAGCTTCTGGAGAACCCGCTCTGGGAGGTAACGCTTGTTGCCTTTCTCGGCGCCCCCATCGAGACTCAGCGCACAGAGAAAGAGCGCCACGACCCCCAAAGCCCTTTGGCGTGTTTTCATAGCCGGCTCCTCTGGTGGACGTCGCTCGTGCTGGATTGCTGGTGCACGAAGGCCACCCGGCTGTCACCGCCTCTAGATACAGGTACGGTGGCCAACGCCCAAAGTTTGCTTTCTTTTTGAGCTGGCAGGCGTGGACGCCCCCGCCCCGGCCGACGCGGGGGTCGACCGCTACGTCGGGTTCGGTCGACACGGGGGTCGACCGCTACGTCGGGTTCGGTCGACACGGAGGTCGACCGCTACATCGGGTTCGGCCGACACGGAGGTCGACCGCTACATTGGGTTCGGCCGACACGGAGGTCGGCCGCTACATCGGGCTCGGCCGACACGGAGGTCGGCCGCTACATTGGGTTCGGCCGACACGGAGGTCGGCCGCTACATCGGGCTCGGCCGACACGGAGGTCGGCCGCTACATCGGGTTCGGCCGACACGGAGGTCGGCCGCTACTACCCCACGTCCCAGCTATACCCGCCGACCTCGTAGGCGTGTTCGGCCAGGCTCTTGATGAGCTCATCGTCGTTGTCATCGATCTTGCGGAAGTTGCGGGTCGCACGCCCCTTGACCTGGCCGGTGAAGACTTTGGCGATCTCGATCTCATGAACGACTTTCTCGCTCCCGAGCTCCTCGATCGATGCGGTGACACGGCTCAGGACACAACCGAGCACGAAGAGATCGACCATCACATCGGCCAGTCGCCGGGTTGCGAACTGTTTGCCGATGATGTTCTTGCCGTGCTTGCGCAGCACGCGGTCCGCCATGGCCGCCAGCTTGCGGGTCAAGTCGGCGAAGACCTCGGCCTCCGATGCAAGCTCGGGGTGAACCTCGGACAGGCTGCTCTTCTCGGTTGCTAGCCCGGTCGCCCAGTTAGTCCGTCGCTTGGCGTACTCATAGAGCAGGCCAAAGCCCTTGATTGGATCGTCGAAGATTCCCTTGAGGGAGCTCGCCATCTCCTTCAAACGCTGCCCCACGTCGTTCAAGGCGGTG
>JAOTZA010000055.1 GCA_029861655.1 Acidobacteriota bacterium
CATCGAGACCCCAGCCGGGTCATTATCGGTGTCGCCGCTCCCAGGGTCAAACAGCGGGCTGTGCTACCCTCCCGGCCGCTATGCAACGGACGGAGCAGGAACGGCAAAAAGAATGGATCGAGAGCTACGGTTTCCGGGTGGAACGAATCGACGCCCTGGCCGGAGATGTTTCTCAACGCAGCTACTCTCGCGTGCTTCTCGTCGAGCGCCACTCCGGGAAACAGGACGTGGGCACACCTCCGCTTTCGGCCATTCTCTCGACCTACCCGGAGAAGATCCGCGACAGCTGCCGGCGCTTCGAGATCTCCACCCGGGTGCTCGAGCTTTCCGGCGTAAGGGTTCCCCGTATCCTCGCCCGCGATTGTGCGATCGGCCTCATGCTGTTGGAAGATTTCGGGACAGATACACTCTACTGCCTCAGGCGATTGCCCTGGGCCGATCTCGAGCCCTTCTTTCGCACCGGCGTCGACCTGATCCGCTCGATCCAGGCGGCCCCGCTCGAGGTCGTCAGCGAGCTCAACCCCCCTCTCGATGGCGACCTGCTCCGGCTCGAACTGGCGAAGACCTGGGACCTGCTCTTCGACGAGCCGTCTCTACGATTCGAGGCCGAGACGCGTCGGCGCCTGCGCGAGGCCCTGGAGGCCGTGTGTGAACGCATCGCTGCGGGACGGAAAGCGGTTTGTCATCGCGATTTTATGGCCCGCAACCTTCTACCCCTCGACGGCTTCGAGCTCGGTGTTCTGGATCACCAGGATCTGCGAATCGGTCCCGAGCAGTACGATCTGGCCTCGCTACTCAACGACAGCCTCTTTCCACCGCCCGAGATTGAGCGCCGCCTGCTCGACAAGCTTGGTCTGTCGCCGGCCGACGAAGAACTGTACCGTCACTGTGCTGTCCAACGGACACTCAAGGCTGCAGGTACCTTCGCCGCCTTCGCACGGAGCGGCGTCGACCGACACCTCGTCTTGATCCCGCCGACCCTCAGCCGAGCCGCGGCCCACCTCGAACAAATCCCTGAGGGCGCCGACCTGCCCGACGAAGTTCTCGAGAAACTCCGTAGCTATCGCCCACCCTAGAGCCCTAGACTCCGACCGGCAACCCGCCTCCCTCACACGATCGAGAAGGCGTCGCCCCGCACGCCGAAAGAGCGTGAAAGCGAGAGGCGGCTGCGGCTCGGGCGGAGGCTCCATCAGGGCCGTTTGACCGAGCGCATGGCAAGAGCGGTGAAAGTCCGCTTCGGAGCCGGCGCGAGGTCTACCGAGGTGCGCGCCTCGAAGTCACCGGAGTCCGAGAAGCGCGCGCCGTGCCCTGCGGAGACTGCGCCCGTGCCGCGACCAGCCGGTCCTAAGAGGAGTTGGTGGACTCTTTGGGCTTCTCGGAGGGCGGCGGCGTGTCGTCCTTGATCCCCTTCTTGAAGTTGCGGATCCCCTCACCAAAACCCCGGCCCAACTGAGGTAGCTTCGATGCACCAAAAATCACCACAATAATCAGAAGAATGATCAGCAGCTCTGGAACACCGAGACTAGGCATGGTTCTCTCCTCGAAAAATCGACCCACAAGGGGACCGGAAACAACTCTAGCAGATCGTCCGTGCCGGGCTGGTTACCGGTCTACCGTGTGTTCGCTCTAGCTGGCTACGTGCCACTCCCGGCGCAGGTGGTCCCGCCACAGCCTCCGGTGATGATCGACGTAGCGGCCAAGCACTCGGTTGACGTAAGCCCTGGTCTCCGAGAACGGCGGTACCCCGTCAAACCGGAGGACGTTACCCGGTCCGGCATTGTAAGCCGCCAGGGCAAGCTCCAGGTCACCCCCGAAACGGCGTTGTAGCCCGACGAGGTATCGAGTGCCGGCATCGACATTGATGCTGGGGTCGAGCGGATCTTCGGCGCCCATAAGATCTGCGGTCGACGGCATGACCTGCATCAGACCGAGCGCGCCATCCATCGAAACGGCGTAAGGATCGAATCCGGACTCGGCCTCGACCACCGCAGCGATCAGAAGAGCGTCTACGTCGTATCGCTTCGCAGTCCGGAAGATGAGATCTCCATGTGGCATGCGACGGACTAGCCTCCGCCGATCACTCTCCGGAAGATAGCTGCGGAAAAGCTCGAAGCTTTCCGCGCGCCGCCGGATCGCCAGCCCGATCTCCCGATTCTCAAGAGGCCTCAACTCGGTTCCACCGGTGACGCCATCCACCCATTCGCGGAGCTCGTCCAGAATCAGCACCTCTCCGAGTGATGGCGGCTCTGGCCGGTTCTCTGGAATCGACGAGGTGGTCGGAGCGGTGTCGAGGCTGAGTGCCAAAAAGGCGCCAATACCCACCAACATGGGGAACTTCCAGCCGCTATTTCGGCTCATCATCAAACCCTCGGTGACTCTCTGGCGCGTTTGGATTGGCTTCTTCGGGGTGGCGAGACCACGACGGCTGCGACACCCTCGTTTCCCACTTTTAGAGAAAGCAATTTGAATGCCATCTCGGGGCGGGGAGGCCTCCTTCGGCGGACCCCGCCTCAGCGGCGCGCGGTCTGCCGTCGGCGTTTTGAGGCCGTGGCGATGTCGGCTGGGCGGATCTTGAGACTGCTTACCTTGTTCCGCAACGTGTTGCGGTGGATCCCCAAAGCCTCCGCCGAGCGGGTCAGATTACCGTCATTGCCTCGCAGCGTCGCCACAATGTACTGCTTCTCGAACTCACGTACGCCCTGACTGAGCGTCAGACCGCTGCCGACCAGCTTCTCGGCGAGCTGGACCATGCGACCGTTCAGAGTCTCTTTCATGCCGACAAGAAATCTCGAGCCCAAGAATCAAAGAAGGAAAACGATAACACGGTTCAGCCACCCATCCAAGAAAGGAGGGGCTTTGGGGGAATCCGGGAATCGTCGCTGAGCTAGTGCTTGCGAGCCAGCCGGTCGCCGATGAAGACGGCGTAGCGCGACTCCAGCACCTTGGCCACCGAAGAGTTCTCGTGCGTCGTCAGAACGCCGACTTCTCCGATCACAACAGGAGGCAGATCGTTTTCATGTAACCGGTAGATGGTAAAGATGTCACCAGGCTTCAAGTCGTCAGAGCCTCGATCGAGATAGACAACGTGGTCCTGGCCGACAGTGAAGATGCCCGCCTCGGAACGTATGATCATCGGAGCATCATCCAACTGATGAGCGCTTACAGGGTCGTTGACGCCAACCATCCGCCCGCGACGTGCCAGGGGCACCGGAATGGGTTCGAACGGCCGTAGCCCGTCTCCTACATTGATCGGCATACAAGTGTGTGTGATTTCGGCGATCGCCGACTCTTCCTGCACGCTCAGAACCCGCACCCGACCCGAGAACCGATAGAAGCGCCCCATGGTCTGTCCGCTCACTGGGTGTGTCACCGGTTCCCGCGGGGCTATGGCCGCGAAGATCATTCCCGGCGTCAACCCTGCGGCCATCCCGCCATCGAGGTAAATCACATCTCCGGTCGTCAGATCGACTTTGACGGTCGCGCGGGCGCCATACTGCGACCTCCCGCTCAGGCCCTCACCGCTTCCGATGCTCGGCATCAGTGCCTGGAACTCGGACCCGATCACCTCACGCTCAAACGTCAGATCCAAGTCGTCGATGAATCCCGAGCAGTAGATGTCCGACTCGAACCCGAGGGGCTCCGGCGCCTCTCGCGATCGATCGAGTCGCAAGCCGCCCTCATCGTCTTCACCGGCAGACGACTCGGCTTCATCGGTCGCTGCCGCGATGTCGCCAATCGGCGTCACCTGCATGCTGACCAGCAGCGGATCGCCCGGATAGATCCAGTGAGCATCCAGGATGTAGCGGTTTCGCTCCCACAGCTGTGGCCACAGGTACGGGTCACCGTAGAAACGATCCGCCAGATCCCACAGCGTATCTCCCGAACCGACCGTGTAGACATCCGCCCCTTCCGGAAACGAGACCGGTGGATCCCATGCGGTCCAGTGGTCTCCAACTCGGCTCAGGTGGGTCGGCGGCTGATGGCCGAACAGCGACCCGGTGACCGACAGCAGAACCAGAAATACGAGGGCAGTGTGTTTGTATTTCATCGACGCACCCTGAACGCGATGTTCGCGATTGAAGACGCTAAGTTGTGAGCTTAGAGTCATTTCCTTGGACTGTCAACCTTTAGCAACGCATATCTCAAGTTCTACTTGAGGCTTTGGAATCCGCTCTACCATACTCCCGCGGCGCCAAGTTCTCTGTGAAGAACTCCACGCTCAACCGACGCGGCGCCCATCGTAGCAGGAGCTAGCAGCCCGTGGTAGAAGTCCAGATGGTTGCGCGACAAGGTCTTACGGTATGCCTGCGAGGCGCGAGGAGAAGTCGATGCGGTGTCATTGTCCATCGGCGGTAACCGAGTAACGAAGCAGGCGAACCGTAACCCTTTGTCGCCCCACGGGTTTCGATGCGGTGCCATCGTGGACGACGAGCAACGCCGCAGGGGTGCCGTAACCCCTTGTCGCCCTTTGGGTTGCGGCGGTGTCGACTTCTACCACGGGCTGCTAGGGTAGCTCACCCAGGCGCTCGCGCGCCAGCGCCGACGCCGCCGTCGTCGGAAACCGGTCGATAACGTCCCGATAGACGCGTCTGGCCTCTTCAGAGTCTCCCAGGCGCTCCAAGCACTCACCGGACTTGAGCATCGCGTCGGGGACCTTGTTGCCACCTGGGAATCGCTCGATGGTCTCGCGGAAGGCGGCGAGGGCGCCGCCCACGTCGCCGCGTTGAAGCCGAGCCGCGCCGATCCAGAACTGCGCGTTGTCGGCGAGGTCGCTGGTCGGATGGGCTTGCAGAAACTGGCGGAAGGCGCTTTCCGAGTCCACCAGCCGACCCTGGTGATACAGCGTATAGCCCCTATCGTAGACTTCCTGGGCTTTCGCCGGGTCGGCAAGGGCAGCCCCAGAGGTGGGGGGCAAGACCGTGGTTTCCGGGTTGCGCGCCGAGTCCGTTACCGGCACAGCCGGCAACTCCTCCGACTTCACTTGCCGCTCCGAGGGCCGGTCAAAGGCGATACCCTCCCGGTTCCCCGCTGGCGCCTCCACCGGTGGCAACGGAGGGGCATCAGAAGCCAAAGAAGCCGGGGAGGCGGGCTGAGCGGTTGGAGTTCCCTCCAGCTCGGCCACCTGCCGCCGCAGGCGCTCGATCTCGACCTCGGCCATCCGCGACTGACGTTGAAGCTCGAGCACCCGCTCTTCGAGCTTGCGCAACTCCTCGCCACGTTTGGCGCCGGGAGTCTTCGGAAGCCACGAGGAAGAGCAACCAACCAAGCTCGAAAGTGCGAGGGCCAAAGCCAAAGATCGAACCGTCAACTTCTTCGTTTCGCCTTCCTTGCGAGTTTCTGCTCTCTCTTCGCCCGGTCTTTGGCGATCTGCCGCCGGTCTCGCTCGAGTCCTTGCAGAAACTTGCTGCCTTTGTACTCCGCTTCCAACAGCTGCAGCGCTTCCTCCGCCTTCTCGTCCTCGCCGATCTCGAGACGCGCCAAACCGAGATAGTAGTAGATCTTGTCCTTCTCGCTGTACGCCGGATATTCCTCCAGCAGGCGCTCGAACCTCGTGACGGCTGCTCGGAAGCAGACGGCACCGCACTTGGCGAAGCGGGCGCGACGGAAATTGTAGTTCCCGACCAGGAACTCAGCCTCCGCCAGAGTGGCCTTGACCACCTCGATTTGCCGCCGAGCTTCGTCTGCCTTGTCGCTCTCGGGGAACAGCCGCAAGAGATCCTGGTACGCCTCCAGTGCATCGTGGCTTATCGATTGGTCCCTGTCCGGTCGACGCATTCTCCCCGCAAGGCTTGCCGCGATCTGATATTGGACATAAGCGGAGCGCTCGCTGGTCGGAAAGCGGTTTTGGAAATCGCGATACTTCGCCTCCGCTTTAATGAAATTTTGCGACCCGCCTTGCAGAAAATGAGCGTCCGCAACCAGCAGCAGAGCTTCCCGACCGCTTTCCGAGTTGGGCTCGACCTCGAATGCGTGCGTCAAGTACTGACGCGCGCTATAGAACTTCTTGGCCTCCAAAAGGGCCTTCCCCTCGATCAACGACTCCTCGGCCGACAGTCTCAGAATCGGATCATCTTTGGGCCCGCCGCACCCAGCGCTGATCACAATCGCCAAAAGCACTGCCGCGCAGGCCGATCCTCGCTCCATCACGAGACCACTCCTATCGCTTGCTGCCGGAGGTCAATCATCGCCGCTTGGGGATCGGGCCGTCCGAAGACGGCAGAGCCCGCAACACAGAACCGAACACCCGCCGAGACCACTTCTCCGATATTTCGCTCGTCGATGCCACCGTCCATGGCAACTATCACATCGAGATTCTTCTCCGCCACCTCACGACTCATGCGCCGCGCCTTCTCGAGGCAGTATGGAAGAAAGCTCTGGCCAGCAAACCCCGGGTTCACGGACATGATCAGTACAAAGTCGAGACTCGGAAGGATCTCCGAGAGGACCTCGGTCCCGGTGGCCGGATTCAACGCCACGCCAGCCTTGGCCCCAGCTCGGTGAATCCTCTCCACGAGCCTATCCAGATGTGTTGCAACCTCCCAGTGAACCGACACCCAATCGGCCCCTGCATCCAGATAATCATCCAATAGGCTCCCCGGATTCGAGACCATCAAGTGCACGTCCAGCGGAAGCTTGGTTCGCTGTTTAAGGGCCCGCACAACCGGAATTCCGAATGTGAGGTTGGGCACGAAGTGTCCGTCCATTACGTCCACGTGCAGAAAATCGGCTCCCCCTTGCTCGCACTGATCGCACACGGTGCCCAGATCTGCGAGGTCACCGGCAAGGATGGAGGGTGCTAGCAACAGCATTGGCGGACTACGCCCGGCTCTCGAGGGTCGTCACAACCAACGAGATGACGTCATTCTTGCGTAGTTGATGACCAGGGAGTGGGTACTGGCGCAACACGACGCCACCGGCGATCCCTTCATAGGTCTCGAATTTGACACTCCCGATCCGCAGGCCCAGGGCTCCAAAGTAACGCTGCACCTCCGAAAGGCGCCGATACACCAGATCCGGCATCAAGTATGTTTCCGAGGGGTCCTCGACACACAGATACGCCTCGACCGAGCTGTTCTTGCCTACTCTTGTATCTGCGGCCGGACTCTGCTGCACCACGGTCCCCGGCGTTCCTCCGGCGGCGTAGATACCGGCTGTTCGCCCCAGGACCAACCCCGAGGCGGCCAGCGTCACCTGAGCGGCCTGCAGGGCTTTGCCGCGAAGATCGGGGACTTCGACGAGCTCTTCTCCAAGCGAGCGCACGACCTCGATGGTGCTTCCTCGCTTGACGAGGCTTCCGGCTGTCGGTGCCTGGAGAATCACGTGACCGGTCGGAACGGCCTCGTCATAGCGTTCTTCGCCCTCGCGCCAGCGTAGTCTCAGCCCGTGGTCGCGGGCCGCCGCCGCGGCTGCGTTACCCGCCAGCCCGGCAAGGGCCGGAACCGCCGTCACACCACTGCGCACAAAGAGGTTGAAGGCGAAATAGCCCGAGACAACAAAGGCCACTACGACAACCCCGGAATAGGCCAACCAAGCCAGGTATTTGAGAACACGTGAGCCCATTGACTGAATCGCTGGTTAGCTAGCTGCTAGTTGACCCACAGGTCGACGAGGCGATTGATCACCGAGCGGGGATAGTTGGCCGTCGAGGACGGCAGAGACTCGAGCCGTCCTTCGACCTCACCTAGAGAGGTCTCGAGCTCTGCCGAGCCGTCACCCAGCCAAAGGACCCGCTGGTCACGGTTGACCAACACCATAACGGGTTCGGCGCCGCCACCCTCACCTACTTCGACGCCGAAGAGGCTCGAGAAACCCCTGTCGTCGAAGAGCAATGGAAAGGGCAACTCCAGTTCTCGCTGCAAAGTCCTTAGCTCCTCGAGTTTGGTCGCGGAGATCCCTAGGATCTTCATGTCCAGTCCCGCGAACGACGTATGCCGTGCCGCCAGCTCCGTCAAATCTCGCCGAGCGCGTTTGTTGTCTGGGCCATCGAAAAAATACAGTAGAACCGCGGAGCGAGGGATCTCGTCGCGGAGCATCAAAACCACATCCTCCGTTGAGGCCAGGTCGAAATTCGGGGCCGCATCGCCTACCGACAGTCGCGGCATCAGCACACGTCCTTTCGCGGAGCGGTTCTCAAGTGGTTTCTACTCAGGAGCCCGAGAGAAAGCTCTCGGGGACGTTCTTTATGACGTCGAAATATAGCACCACCACCATCAACATCACGATCAGAACAAAGCCGACCTGATTGATCCGCTCCTTGAGTTTGAGGGACAAATCGCGCCTAAAGACGGACTCGACAAGCAGCAACGCGATCTGCCCCCCGTCGAGGACCGGGATCGGCAACAGATTTAGAATCGCAATTGAAATGGAAATCAAGCCCATCAGGTGAAGCAGGTTGCGAAAACCGCTTCGAGCCGCGGCCCCCGACAACGCAGCTATCTCGATCGGCCCCGAAAGGGCGCTCTTGGCCGCAAGTTTGCCGGTGAAGATCTTGCCCAGAACCTGAAACGTCTGCCTGGTGACATCCCAGTTGAAGCGCACGCTTTGGACCAGGGATTCCACTGGCCCGTACCGTTGGAAGGCGGTGGCACTGAGGCTGACACCGATCCAGCCCCGCCCGTCCTTGAGAGCCGGAACCACCAAGAGAGAGACCGGCTGTCCGTCGCGCAGGACCTCGACCCGAATCTCACGCTCCGGGTTCTCCGAGAGGTAGGCGACAAAGTCCACCTGCCCAGCCAGGGGCCGTCCATCGACCGCGCGGATCTCGTCTCCCGGCCGGAAGCCGGCCAGGTCCGCAGGGTCCCCCTCGAACAAGCCGACCACACGCGGCAGGACGCTGGGATAGAGACCGGCGTCGCCAAACTCGTAGCGTGGCACCTTGTCTGGCGTCACAACCGTTTCGAATGTCTCTTCCCCCCTCCGGTATCGCACCGCGAGACTCCGTTCGGGAGCCGTCATGATCGCGAATCGTGCCTCGTCCCACTTGGCGATCGCGCGGCCATCTATCTCGACGATCTCGTCGCCGGGTTGCAGCCCCGCCGCCGCTCCTGCGCCATCCGGCCGGACGCTACCGACCACCGCTGGGATGTTGGGCGGTGCCGCTACTTCGATTCCGAGCATGAAAACGACCGCGACCAGAAAGATCGCCAGGATGACGTTCATGGCCGGTCCGGCCAGATAGATCAACACTCGCTGCCAGCGTGGCCGGTTGAGAAACTCCAGAGGGTTGTCGGAAACCTCGGTGGGGTCTTCACCGGTTAACTGCACATACCCGCCCAAAGGCACCAGGGCCACGCGATAGTCGGTACCACCGCGTTCAAAACCCCACAGACGCTTGCCAAAACCCAGCGAAAAAACTCGCGCCGGAACTCGGAAGAACTTTGCCACGAGCAAGTGCCCGAGTTCGTGGATAAAGATGATTACGCCCAGTGCGAACACAAAGGCGAAGGCATTGGTCAGCAAATTGATCATAGGATCGCGGTCCTTCCCCCGGTCGGAGGCGGCCCCCGATAATACTCCACTCCGCGCGAAAGGCCTGCAGAAAGCATGCCGCGCCTTGGCGCTACCCAATCACCCCAGGGCCAAAGAACCACAACAAGAGCGCATAGACCGGAGCCGCCAGAAGCAGCGCGTCGATCCGGTCGAACATGCCTCCATGACCGGGTAGAAGAGTACCCGAGTCCTTGACACCCACCGACCTCTTGATCATCGACTCGATCAGATCGCCTACCTGGGCCGCAACCGAGGTCAGAGCAGCCAGCGCCAGGAGCTCAGCGATAACCTCCCCACGCTGCCAAAGACTCCAACCGCTCGCCAGTCCGACTGCGATGAGAAGCGCCGCTGCGGACCCGAGCCAGGTCTTGTTTGGGCTTATCCTCGGTGCCAACTTGCGCCGCCCCCAACGGGTGCCGGCGTAAAAAGCGGCCGAATCGCCGGCCCAGACGATGACCAGGAGTAGCGCGATCGGCCAAGGGCCGGTAGCCAGAATTCGGTTGAGGCTCGCGACTGCGACCGAAAAGTAGGCAGTGCCAAAGCTGAGCGAGCCAACCGTGACGAATCCGTTGCCGACCTCACCACGCCCGGCAAGCGCGACGACTCCCACAACACCCGAGAACAAGAAACCGCACAAGAGAAGCAGCCAATCGGAGCTCCCACCTTCGGACGTCCGCCACAGATCACGACTCAACAAGAGGGCTCCCAGGGCCACCATGACCGGCAACGCCCAGACGATTCGACTGCTTCCGGCCATCAGAGCAAGCCGCACAAACTCGACCACCGCCACTTCGATCACCACCAGGAGAAAGAGGAAAGGCCAGGGCCCGTGGGAAAAGAAAAGGGCCAGGGCAACCAGCGGGAGCGCAACCGCGGCGGTCAGGATGCGCTTCAAACCGATCGCTATCCGAGACGGTTGTTGCCGAACAGGGCGTTCTGCTTGGAGTCGCCGAGGCGGCCAAAGCGACGCTCACGGTCCTGGAAGTCGATCATCGCCTCGAGCAAGTGACGACGTCGAAAATCGGGCCACAAGACTTCGCAAAATGAAATCTCGGTGTAGGCCAGCTGCCAGAGGAGAAAATTCGACAGCCGCTGCTCACCGGAGGTTCGAATCAGGAGATCCGGATCGGACTGCCCGGCGCTGTACATGTACCGGCCCAGGGTCTCCTCGTCGATGTCGGTCCCTTTGCCGTGAGCCCAGTCCGCCACGATTTGACGGCAGGCATCGACGATCTCACAGCGACCCGAGTAGTTGAGCGCGATACGGAGCCGCAAACCGTCACAATGTCGAGTCGCCTCGAGCGCCTGCTCCAGCACACGCACCACCGAGGGATCTAGCTCACGCCAGCGACCAAGGATGTCAAGACGGATACCGTTGTCGATCAAGCCCTGGAGCTCCTGCCGCACGTATTCCTTTAGCAGGTTCATCAAGGTCCAGACTTCGTACCGCGGCCGATTCCAGTTCTCGACCGAAAAAGCGTAAAGCGTCAAGGCGTCGATCCCCAGGGCGGCCGAAGCTTCGATCACGTCGCGTACCGAGGCAACACCGGCCCGGTGCCCTTCCACCCGCGCCCGGCCACGGGCCTTTGCCCAACGGCCATTGCCGTCCATGATGATGGCCACGTGCCTCGGCAGCCGCCCCTCGTCCAGCCGCCGCACCAGCATCTCCTCTGCCGAGCCCGACTCGGCCAGTTTCTGGCGATCGATCATCGTGAAATGCCCTCCTGGACAGCGTCTAATCTACCATAGGCGACCCTGCGGACCCCGCCGGATGACCGCCTCGATAGCGGCTATCGTACTCCTCGGATGGTTGCCATTCCGGAGGATAGTCAACCCGTTCCAACGTCAGTCCGCGGGCCGGCGCCGTTGGACCCGCCTCGCCACGCGCCCCACCCTCTAGAAGGGCTCCAAACGCGGACGTCGAACGCCGCCCGAGCCCAACCTCGAGAAGCGTCCCGACCAACGACCGCACCATGCCCCGAAGGAATCCGTCCCCTTCGAAACTCATATTCAACCGCTCGCCGTCCTCGGAGAGGGTGGCGAGGAAGATTTCTCGATGCGGGTCTCGGTGCGAGCCCCCGGCAAGCGCGAATGCGCTGAAATCATGGCGCCCCACGAGATCGTGGAGCGCCCTGCCGATGGCGTCCACATTGAGGTTCCGATCGGCTCCGACAACAAAAAGCGCGTCAAGCGGCGAAAGAACTCGGGCCCGCGAAAGACGGTAGCGATAGAGTTTCCCGGACGCGTGTTTTCTCGCATGGAACCCCCGAGGCATCCGACCGGCTGCGACGATCCGTATGTCTTCCGGCAACAGATGATTCGAGCCATGGACAAGCGCACGCAGCGGAATCTCGGTTGATAAATCCAGATGAGCGGCCTGGGCACGCGCGTGCACACCCGCGTCGGTGCGACCCGCACCGACGATCGATACGTCGCGGCGCACCAGTTTCGCAACCGCCTCCTCGACGGTCTGCTGAACGGTTGCCACCTGGGGCTGGCGCTGCCAGCCCGCATAGGCCTCGCCGCGATAACCAAGGATCAGTCGGTAGACCATCTCGTGAAGAAGGCGAGAGTCAAAGCAAAAGGCAGCCAGATCACCAAATAGCCCCAAGGCAAGAGCGACATTTCGGTGAACTGTGGAAGATAGGAAATCGGGATCAAAGCCGCCAGGAGCAGCCATGCCGGCTGCCTCGCAAGCGCCGCCCAGGGCAACACCCACAACAGATACCACGGGTATACGGTGGCGGAGCACACGATCAAGACACCGAAGATCATCCCGGTGAGCTCCGCCGGACGATCGCTCCGACCGAACCACGACAGAGCGCCGATCGCCCCCGCAGCCACAGCCCCAAGCATCAACTTGGCGATGAACTGCGGATAGTTGAACGGGTAAAAGCGATTCCAGAACTCGTGCTCGCCGCGTGTTTCCTTGAGGTGGTCGAGCGTCCCCTCGATCCGCTCGCTGAGCGCCAGGTGATCCAAGAGCCTCCACAACGGCTCAAAGAGCGGTCCGTTGAACTCCCACGAGACGCCGTAGGCCACATATCCGGGAGGCACACCACCGACCGAAAGAATCACCGGCGCGAACGACAACGCCACGAGGGCTACCGCTACGACCCACAAGATCATCGGACGGCCGCTGGATCGCGCCCACAGCGGCACCGCCACGACTGGCACGACTTTCGCCAGGACCGCGGCCGCCGCCCCGACAGCCGCCGACAACACCCACCGCGGTCGGCTGACCAACGCCAGGACCACAGCACTGACGGCCAGAATCCCCAGAGCATCGACGTGCCCCATCCCCGAGATCTCGAGCACCGCCAAAGGGCTCCACGCGTACCAGATGGTCCTCCCGCTGGGCAACGACAAACGCCGAGCGATCAGCAGAAGCAGCCAGCAGACCCCGAGATCCGCCAACAGGAGCACCGACTTGAGAAGAAGAACCGGCGCCGGAAACCGGGCCACCATCGTAAAAACCGCAAGCGCCAGTGGCGGGTACACCGTCTCGACGGCCCGATGAGGCAAGCGTTCGTAGAGATCGTCGCGCAAAGGCTCGAGCTCAGCGTCCTCGGGAGCCAGAAGATAGGGGTTGGAACCCGCTCCCGCGACCCTACCGTCCCAGATGTAGCGAAAGATGTCGTCCGACAGCGAAGCCGGCAACGG
>JAOTZA010000341.1 GCA_029861655.1 Acidobacteriota bacterium
CGACGTGGCGCAGATTGCCGACCGAGGCACGACACGCCGAAAGCACCGACCTCGATCGGCTGGATGCCGAATCCATCGTGTCGCTCCTGATCCGGGAAGACCGCCACGGGCTCGAAATCACCGAGCAATCAAGGGAACGGATCGCGCTCGCCGCCCAATGGTTCGCCGAGACCCTCGAAGCGAACGGCAGCGTTCTGTTTGCCGGCGCCGGCACCAGCGGCCGGCTGGGTGTCCTGGAGGCGGCGGAATGCCCGCCGACCTTTGGTACCGATCCGGATCGCATTCGTGCGGCGATGGCCGGCGGCCCCGAGGCCGTCTTCCGCTCCATCGAGGGCGCCGAAGACCGCGGTGACGAGGGCCGCCGGTGCGCCGCCGACCTCGGGCCGGGCGATCTCTTGATCGGTCTCTCGGCGAGCTCGGTCACCCCGTTCGTTCTCGGCGCTCTCGAAGAAGCTCGGGAGAAGGGAGCGCGTACGGTTCTGTTGACCTGCGCCGGCCCTTCGGCGTTCGCGGAGCGGGCTGCCGATCTGGTGATCGCCCTCGACACCGGACCGGAGATTTTGACCGGCTCGACGCGGCTCAAGGCCGGTTCGGCGACCAAGGCGGCGCTCAACGCCATCACCACCACCGGCATGGTGCTTGTCGGCAAGGTCTACAGCAATTGGATGGTGGACCTCGAGCCCAAGTCTTCAAAGTTACGGGACCGCGCGATACGTATCGTCGAGAGTGCGGCAGGAGTCTCCGCCTCGGAGGCCGAGAGGCTTCACCGGCAGGCCGGGAGGGAGGTCAAGACGGCCATCGTCATGGCGCGGCTCGGTGTCTCGCCGGATGAAGCCCGCGAGCGCCTCGCCGCTGCCGGGGGGCGCGTGCGCCAAGCGCTCGCCGGGTGATCCGATTCAGGCTAGGCCGCGGCGGCGGAGACATCCAGCATGGTGCGCAGGCCCGGGGCCGCGCGCACGACCTTGGGAATCGAGTTGACGACCACGTTGCAGGTGGCGAGATCCCCGTGAACACCACCATCGATCTTCAAATCGATGCGTGGAGTGCCTTCGATCAGCACTCGATCGCGCGGCGCCTCTTCTCCCACCGCCGCCACGAACTTCAACACGATCCTCTCCCTACCCTCCACAAACCCGCGAGCGATCTGGTCGACACCGCTGACCGCCCCTTTCTCAATGTGGGTACTCGTGGCGTCGATGGCCTCTCGCGCGATCACCGGCTCGAGCTCGATCTCGAGGTTCGAAAGTGTCCACCCGACGGAGTGAGCGATCATGTGGATCGATTCGCGCAGCCCGACATGTCCAACCACGCCGCTTTCCGCAGCTTTGGCAAAACCCTCGACCGATAGACCGGCGCCCACCTTCTGCTGGAACACCTCACGCCGGATGCCCGCGTCCATGTATCTCTCGACCCGGATCGTCTCGACATCGCGGCAGAGCCCGCTCACCATCGAGGGCAGGTAGTCCATCATAAATCCCGGGTTGACGCCGGTCGACAGGATCGACGAGCCGGCCCTTCGAGCGGCCTCGTCCAACTCCGCCGAGAGATCCGGTTGAGCCGACCAGGGATAGGACAGCTCTTCACAGGTGGTGACGACATTGGCTCCGGTAGCCAAAATCTCGAGCAGCTGAGGGCGGATCTTCTCGAGGCTGGAAGTTGTCGCAAGAACCACGAGATCGGCATCGGCCTCTCGAAGAGCCGCCTCCGAGTCGGCGCGGACCGAGAGCCCTAGTTTCGAGCCGAAGCCTGCTACCTCTCCGAGATCCCGACCGACTTTCTCCGGGTCGTTGTCTATTGCGCCGACGATCCGACAGCCCTTCCGGCGGCCGACCTCACAGGCGATGGCACACCCCACGGGTCCAAGGCCAAAGGTCACTACCTTGATCTGCGATGTCATCTCGTCCATCCCTCCTCTTTCCAGCGCCGCAGAGAATATCGACAATCCGGCTGTTTTCGAAGGATTCTCCTCTAGTGTTACGTCTTGCGCTGTCTCGGACCTTTTTTGGTGTCCTAATGGTAAGCAGGTAGAAGCGCCAGTTCTGGCTGGCGCGGACCGGGAGGGAGAGGGGTATGGGCGGTGCCCGGAGCCTGGAGGCACGACGAATCATGCAAACGGAGCAAATCCTGGTTGTCGCAGTGGTCTTTTTCATAGGCCTGGCACTCGTTTCGTTTGGTCTTCTGCTGCGGGAAAAGCACCGGAACGCGCGGTTGAACACCGAAGGCGAGACTCTCAAGGACAAGTCGAAGCAACATCACCAAATGATGCAGGAGCGCGACTCCATGCAACAGTTTCTGGCGGAGTTCTCGCGGCTCTCGACCGCGCTTCACGAAGCAGAGGAGATCCGCAGGGTACCCGAGTCACTGCACAGGATGATGCTCCGGACACTGGATCCGCGCGAGGCCTTGGTTTTGGTTCGCCGCCGATCGACCGGCACCAACCCGCAACGCGCTCACCAACTGGTGGTGGCGGCCGCGGGCCCGCTTTCTTCCGGGCGTGTCGGTCAAGTCCTCTCTCTCGACGAAGGCGAGCTGGGCCTGGTGGCCCGATCGGGCGTGGTGATGGATCGCAAGGACCTCGACCAGAGCCGGGCGCAGAACGCCGGCAGCGGTATTTCCGGCTTCAAGACCGATCTGGCGGCCCCGATGATGATCGCCGGCTCCACATTCGGTCTGCTGGCGGTCAGCGAGCCGCTCCGACTGCGCTCTTACGCCAAACACGTCCTCCAACTCACGGCGCTTGCGGGAGCCTCGAAATTCAAGAGCACCCGGACGCTCAGCAAAGTTCAAACCGCCGCCGACACCGACGCGCTGACCGGAATTCACAACAAGCGGGTCCTCACGCGGCGGCTGGGTGAGCTGGTATACGACGCCGGACGGAAGGAGGGTCAGGTCTCGGTCTTCATCTTCGACATTGACAATTTCAAGAACTACAACGACCTGCACGGTCACGTGGCGGGCGACAAGCTGCTCCAAACACTCGCCAGGCTGGTCCAGTCGCATGTCCGGGAAGAAGACACATTCGGCCGGTTCGGCGGGGAGGAGTTTCTCCTCATTTTGAAGGATCAGTCAGCCGAGCAAGCTCGTCACGCCGGCGATAACATCCGCAAGGTGATCGAAGAGTACGACTTCGCTCACCGCGAGCAGCAACCACTCGGGGCTCTGACGATCAGCGGTGGCGTCGCGACATTCCCGGCCGACGCCGACACCAGCGTACGACTTCTCCAGGCGGCCGATGGCGCCCTCTACGCGGCCAAGAAAGCAGGCAGAAACCGAGTTCGGGTCGCCGGCGATCTCCAGCCGGCGGCGCAGGGCACACACCCTGGGCCCCGAAATAAGGCCTCCGTCGTCAACGGAGATGACCTGCGAGCGATCCGCGGTATCGGTGTCCGCTTCGAGAGCAAGCTGCGGAAGGCCGGTATCGGCTCCTATCGCCAGATCGCCCGCTTTCCTCGCTACGGGCTCTCGAACGTCGCCGCGCTACTTGGAATCGAGGTCGCCCGGGTCGAGCGCGACGGTTGGATCGAACAGGCCAAACAG
>JAOTZA010000342.1 GCA_029861655.1 Acidobacteriota bacterium
CAGCCGGAGTGGAACGACCGCCTCGGCGACACCGAGCTCAAGGGTCTGGATGCGGACGCTCGCCAGGCGGTTCTGTTGGAGCTGCTGCCGGAGCTCGAGTGGCACGCTCGAGATCTGGAGGAGCTATGGGGCCGCCTGGACCGGCTCAAGAGTCTAGCCGGCCGGGCCTCCGAGGCGAGCTGGCGTCTGGAGGTTCGCAGGGCCGCGTTGCTCCGCATGCGTTCGGTTTTGGTGGGAATCGCGGGCAAGGTCCTTTTGGGGCCGATCGAGCCGTCTGGTGCACCAGGCGCGCAGCGAACCGCGCAGCGCGATGCACTCGAGGGGATTCTCTCCTGCGAGGCAATCGAGCCGGGAGTACTCCCGACGTCGAGGCTGGCGCGTGCGCCTCTGCCCGAACCGTTTCCACCGCTGGCGCGGGAGCTCGAGCTGTTGGAGGAAGTCCTGCCCTCGTGGCTCGGAGTCCGGTTCAGGCCGGCTCCCGAGTCCGTCCGCGCCGAACGCGGTCTCTTGGCAGGTGCCACCCAGCTCCAGGCGGTCTATCCTGATTCACCTGCCCGGGAGGCGGGTCTCGAAGTTGGGGACATCGTTCTCGGGACGCCGGACAGGCTCTTCGACGCACCGGGTCAGCTTCGCGAGTGGACAATGATCTCGCCGCGACAGGCGCCGCTCGACGTTCTGGCGCTTCGTCCAGGTGTGCGGCCGGAGGATGATCAGGAGCTCGCGGTCACACTTTTTCTCCGGGCGCTGCCGATGGAATGGCCCGAGCTGCCGGGTCCTCCCAAGGTGGGGGACGTGGCGCCGCCGCTGCCGTCCGGGCTCGCGCCGGTGGGCTACGGAGACGTTCCCACGCTAGCGGGTCAGCCGCATCTGCTGTTCTTTTGGGCCACCTGGTGCCTGCCGTGCAAGAAGGCGGTGCCGGAGGTGATGGCGTACGCCGCCGCCAAGGGACTCTCGGTGCTCGCCATCAGCGACGAAGAATCGAAGGTCGTAGCCGAGCATCTGGAGAAGAGGGACGATGGTTTCTTCGATCAGGTCGCGGTCGATCCCTTGCGAAAGAGCTTCATCTCCTGGGGCGTGAGCGGTACGCCCACTATCGTGATGGTCGACGAAAAGGGTGTCGTGCGCCATCGCCAGGTGGGCTACAAACCGAGCGAAGGCCTGAGTGTCGACGGCTGGAGCTGGTCCGGTTCCTGAAGCGTCACATTCCGGGGTCAGGTCTTGGATTGTCGCCTCGATGAGGCGTCAACCTCGAGTTCGACTGCCGAAGTCTCCTCTCCCCCGGCATTCTCTAGGATAACCGCTTGGATCGCGTCACCAAGTGGCTGATCGTCGTGTAGTGCAGGCCGAGGGCGTCTGCGATCTCCTTCATCGTGTAGCCGTAGTCGAGATAGGCGACTGATATCTTGCGATTCCGCTGATCCTTGTCCCGCACCGTGGCGAAAAGCTGACTGAGCCCAGGGCGAGCCACATGGCGCTGTATTCTCGGAATCTCTTTCAAGTCACTCCGGTCACGTAGGAGAGGCCCAAAACTCTCGACGAACGCTGGCGTGCCCAGGATCACTGAAGCTGAAAGCCCGGCCGACAGTTCAAAGTCCCCTTCTCCCTCTTCGACAAACGCTCGGTACCTGAGCCTTGCAGCCTTTTTCCCAGAGTTCCCGAATCGGCTCAGAAGGTCATCGACGATGAGAAACGCAGGGCAGCGTATCCATCCCAGAGTAGCGCGATAGCTGCTCCACTCCCAGTCTTCGGCCCTCTCTACGAGTTGTGCCCGCTGAGGGTTACGGACGATGTAGCGGCTCAACTCGAGAAGGTAGGCTTCTCGTTCCACCAGGATCGCCTTGTAGCGGCCTTGGAACACGTGCCCCACTCGCCCGTGCCGACGATTGAATGACTGACTGTAGACCCCATTCAGCTGCCTCATCGCTGCGGAGAGGTTGCCCTCGGGTGTCTCGACCATCAGGTGATAGTGGTTGCCCATCAGGCAATAGCAGTGGCAGAGGAGATTGAAGCGCGTTGCGACTTGGTGAAGGACTTCCAAGAAACAAAGCCGGTCCTTCCGGTTCAGGAAGATGTCTTGCTTGGCGTTGCCACGCGCGCTTACGTGGTAGAGAGCCCCGGGATACTCGATGCGAAGTGGACGAGCCATGGCAGTGTGAGGCAATCCGCCTCCAACCACCTAGACGTCAAAAGCAAGCTTGATCTTGCAGGTTCCCTGGGAATGGCAACCTGGATCTTGGTCAGAGAGTCCGCGCACCCACCAGAAGTGGCACCTGATAATTCAAGACCTGACCCCACACTTAGGCGGTGGCGCGCAGGGCTCTCAAGTGGCGGAAGCCGACGAGGCGGCCTTCTTCCTCGTCCCAGAGGTGAAGGCGGGCGCAGCGCAGGCTGCTGAGGATGGTGAGCCTCGTGACCCTCTGCAGTTCGGGAACACGGCGGAAGCACTCTTTGAGCCGGTAGTTGGGAATCCGGCTCGCCAGGTGATGGATGTGGTGGAAGCCGATGTTGCCGGTGAACCAATGGAGAAACGCGGGTAGATCGTAGAAGGAGCTGCCTTCGATAGCCGCGCGGTGGAAGTCCCACTCTGGATGCTCACGCCAGTAGGTGTCCTCGAATTGGTGCTGGACATAGAAGAGCCAAACGCCCAGGGCGCCGCTGAAAACCGTGATCGGTATCTGGACGAGTAGAAAACGGTCGATTCCGATCAACACCCAGGCGAGACCGGTAGCTGTCAGAAGACCCACGTTGGTCCACATGACGCTTGCCCACTCCTTCTTCCAGGTCCGCGGGATGTCGAGTGGCAGGCGATGCTTGAGAACGAACTGGATGGAGGGGCCGAAGATCAACAACACCAGCGGGTTGCGATAGACCCGGTACTTGAGCCGGCCCCAGCGGGAGCGCTCGAGATACTCCTGTACCGTCAACGTTGCGATGTCGCCAAAACCGCGCCGGTCGAGGTCACCCGCGGCGCCGTGATGGATGGCATGGGTGCGGCGCCAATAGCTGTAGGGCATGAGCGTCAACACCCCGATCAGACCTCCGATCAGATTGTTGGCTCGTCGCGAGCTCAGAAATGCGCCATGGCCGCAGTCGTGCTGAAAGATGAACAGCCGGGTCTGCAGACCGGCGGCCGGTAAAGCTGCGAGCAACGTGATCCAGTAGGGGCCGCGCAGGCTGAACAAAATCAGGAGCCAGTTCAGAGCAAACAGCGCACCGGTGGTCAAAAGCTGGAACCAGGCCTTCCGATCGACGGGGCGGGAGTAGGGTGCCAGCAGCCGGCTCCAGTATTTGTTCTGCGCCGCCGAGGTCGGTTTGTGCATTCCGTTCTCCTCCGGGCCTCGGCTGTTAGCCACCCTGGCTGTCGAGCAGGGCTTCAAGCTTCGCCGACCGGCTCGGGTGGCGTAGCTTGCGCATCGCCATGGCTTCGATCTGGCGGATACGTTCGCGGGTGACGTTGAACGAGCGCCCCACCTCCTCCAGGGTCCGCTTGGGGTCCTCGCCGATCCCAAAGCGCATGCGGACGATCTTCTC
>JAOTZA010000343.1 GCA_029861655.1 Acidobacteriota bacterium
ACGATCGGAGCGATCCATCCAGCGTAGGTTCTACCACGGCAGTTCTCATCTCGATCGGAATGCTATACGAGACCTACGGGCCACCGGTTCACTCCAGCTGGCAAAGGTCCGGCAGGAATCCGCCCGCCGCCGTAACCATCCGTGTCCCCGCTTGAGCTACAATCGCGGCCCTCACCATGCTGAGCGAAACGACCCGCGAACGCTTCGAGGAATTCGCCGCACTGGTGCGACGCCGCCCGGGTCGATGGCTCGTTCTAACTCACGACAATCCCGATCCGGATTCGATCGTCTCGGCCGCGGGTCTGGCCAAGATCCTCCGCCACTCTTTCAAGCACCAGGTTACGGTCGCCTACGGCGGCATCATCGGGCGCGCCGAGAACCAGGAGACTGTCAAAGTTCTCGGCATGCGTCTGAGCCACGCCCGTCACCTCAAGTGGAAGAGTTACCGCAACATTGCGCTGGTCGACGCCCAACCGGGGACCGGCAACAACCAGCTCGACCGGGTCTTGCCTCACGTGGTTTTCGACCACCATCCGATTCGACGGGCTACCCACAAAGTCCCCTTTGCCGATGTGCGGACGAACTATGGAGCTACGGCGACGATGATCGCTGAGTATGTTTCGGCTTGCGGGCTGGACTTCAGCAAGCGCGAAGCGACCGCCTTTGTGTACGCGATCCGATCGGAGACCCAGGACTTCGGACGCGAGTTCTCGACCGAAGACCGCGTCGTCTTCGATCGTCTCAAACCACTGGCCGATCTGCGAGCGCTGGCACGTATCCAGAATCCCAGACTGCCTCGCACATACTTCTACAACCTTCACCAGGCACTCGAGAACCTGCAGTCTTCGGGCTCTCTGGTGGTCAGTCATCTCAACGATATCGACCAGCCGGACATCGTCCCCGAGATTGCCGATCTCCTCTTGCGCCTCAACGGCATGACCTGGTCGTTCTGCACCGGTGTTTTCGAAGAGCGTTTGTACGTGTCGCTGCGCACCACCAATCCACGGGCCGACGCCGGTCGATTGATGCGGCGGCTGCTGGGCCGCAAGGGGCGCGGGGGTGGGCACGGCATGATGGCGGGCGGATGGATCGAGTACTCGGACACCCGATCCGGAACGGCTGCGGGTCTTCAGAACTACCTGGCGCAGCGGCTCGCTAGACTACTCAAGAAGAAACCCGACCTGCAGAAGATCGATCTCCAGCCTTCTTGAGCCGGTGGCCGAAGCTGACGGGACGGCCCTCCGATCAGGTTCTGCGCCGCCGAACGATCCTCAACAGCTGCTGGCTGTCGAGGCGCACTTTGGCAACCGGCAAGCCATCGCGTAAGAGCACCGGCACGATGTCGCCAAAGCGCCGTTTCAGCTCCGGGTTGGCGTCCACATCAAGCTTCGAGTACTCCAGACCCAGCTCCGGCAAGACGGCCTCCAGCACCGATTCCATCTCCTCGCACAGATGGCAGCGTGTGCGGGTGACCATCTCCAGACTCGGCCCTACTCCCATTCGATGGTCGCCGGCGGTTTGCTGGTCACGTCATAGACCACCCGGTTGACGCCCCGCACCTCATTGACGATTCTGTTCGCCACCCGGCCCAGAAACTCATGGGGCAGTGGGCTCCAATCGGCGGTCATGAAGTCCTTGGTTTCGACCGCACGCAGTGCAACGACATTCTCGTAGGTCCGGTGGTCCCCCATCACACCCACCGAGTGGACCGGCAGCAACACCGCGAAGGCCTGACTGACCTGGTCGTACAGCCCCTTGGCTCGCAGCTCTTCGAGAAAGATCGCATCCGCTTCGGCAAGGGTCGCGGCCCGCTCGGCGGTCACCGCTCCGAGAATCCGCACCGCCAGTCCGGGCCCCGGAAATGGATGCCGGGAGATGAACTCCTCAGAGATACTCAACTCCCGACCGAGCTGCCGCACTTCATCTTTGAACAACATCCGTAGCGGCTCGATGAGTTCGAATCCCAACTCCTCGGGAAGGCCACCAACGTTGTGGTGGGTCTTGATCACCGACGAAGGGCCTTTGACCGACACCGACTCGATCACGTCGGGGTAGAGGGTTCCCTGCGCCAGATATCCGGTAGAGCCGATACCGCCTGCTACCTCCTTGAAGACTTCGATAAAGAGATGTCCGATGATCCGCCGTTTTTGCTCTGGATCGGTCACGCCCTCGAGTGCCGCCAGGAATCGATCGGCAGCGTCGATCACCTCGAGTTCGACTCCCAGTTCCTCCCCGAGCGTCTGCTCGACCTGATCCCGTTCTCCTTTCCTTAGCAAACCCGTATCGACAAAGACCGCGGTCAAACGATCGCCTACCGCTCGATTGACGAGTGCTCCGACCACCGACGAGTCGACGCCTCCGGAAAGAGCACACAGAACGCCTCCTTCCGAGACCTGCCGCCTGATCGCCTCGATGGCCTCGTCACGAAAAGAGGACATCCGCCAGTCTCCGCTGGCGCCGCAGATGCGGTACAAAAAGTTCTCGATCACGCGGTGCCCCGAGGGGGTGTGCGAGACCTCGGGATGGAACTGGATGCCATACAGCTTGCGTTCTCTGTTTTCCACGGCGACAACCGGTGCGTTGTCACTGGCGGCACTGGCTCGGAAACCCTCCGGCAATTCATCGACCCGATCGCCGTGACTCATCCACACGGTCTCGCTGGCGCCAAGACCTGCGAACAACGGGCTATCCGACGAGACTCTGACCTGAGCGCGGCCGTACTCATGGCGACCAGACTCCTCCACTCGCCCGCCAAGCTGGAACGCCAGCAGCTGCAGGCCGTAGCAGATACCCAGGACCGGGACCCCCAGATCGAGGATTCCGGTATCTACTCGAACCGCATCGGCTGCGTAGACGCTCTGCGGACCGCCAGAGAGGATGATCCCGATCGGCTGGCGGCGTGCGGCTTCGGACGCCGCCAGCGTTCCAGGATGGACTTCGCAGTAGACCCTTGCCTCACGCACCCGACGAGCAATCAGCTGTGTGTACTGGCTGCCGAAATCGAGCACCAACACGGTTTCGTGCCGGTCTCGCGGCCGGGTTGCACCCGTTGCAACCTGCCCCTGGTCAGCACTCGACTGCTGGGTTGTCAAAGCTCGGTCTCCGCCTTGAGCTGACGGGTCATCAATTCTTCGAGCGCCCGTGCGGGAGCCTTGGCTTCGTAGATCACCTGCATCATCTGCTCGACGATCGGCATCTCGACTCCGACCTCTCCGGCGAGACGGCTCACCGAAAGGGAGTTCTTGACACCCTCGGCGACCATGGTGGTTCCGGACTGAATATCGGCAAGCGTCCGGCCGGCCGCCAACTCCATCCCGGTCTGGCGGTTTCGCGACAGACCGCCAGTACAGGTCAGGACCAGATCCCCGAGCCCGGCGAGCCCTGAAAAGGTTCTTGGGTCACCGCCGCAGGCCAACCCGAGTCTGGTGATTTCGTGAAGCCCGCGGGTAATCAGGGCGGCCACGGTGTTGTGGCCGAGGCCAAGACCGGACACCAGGC